>JAGNLM010000013.1 GCA_017999615.1 Gammaproteobacteria bacterium
GGCCCCGACCCCGACCCGGCCCCGGCCCCGACCCTGCCCCGGCTACAGGTCGTAGCCGAAGGACCGGATCACGGTCCGCGCCGCGTCGCCCTGCAGATACTTCAGCAGCGCCCGGGCAGCGGCACTGTCAGCCCCCGGCGTCAGCAGGACGGCGTCCTGGCGGATCGGCGCGTGCAGGTCGGCGGGAACCACCCACGCGGACCCACCGGTCAGCTTGCCGTTCTTCGAGACCTGGGAGAGCGCGACGAAGCCGAGGTCGGCGTTGCCGCTCGCGGCGAACTGGTAGGTCTGGGCGATGTTCTCGCCCTGCACGAACTTCGGCTCGACGGCGGAGAAGAGGCCCAGCCGCGTGAGCGTCTCGACCGCCGCGGCGCCGTACGGGGCAAGCTTCGGGTTGGCGAGGGCGAGCTTGTTGAAGCGGTCGGTCGCGAGCACCTTGCCGCCCTCCTCGACCAGACCTTCCTTCGTCGACCAGAGCACCAGCCGGCCGACGGCGTAGGTGAAGTGGCTACCCTTGACCGCCAGCCCCTCGGCCTCGAGTTTTGCCGGGGTCTCGTCATCGGCCGCGAGCAGCACCTGGAACGGGGCCCCGTTCTTGATCTGGGCGTAGAACTTGCCCGTGGCGCCGGTCGAGATCAGCGCCTTGTGGCCGGTGTCCTTCTCGAAGCCGGCGGCGATCTGCTGCATCGGCGAGGCGAAGTTGGCCGCCACCGCGACCTGGACCTCCTCGGCCTGCGCAGCCAGCGCCGCGGTGCCGAGGACCAGCAAGAGCCACTTGCGAACCGTCTTCATCGGGTGCCCTCCAGTGGGACGACCGGAGCGGGTGGACGGGCGGCCTTGCCCAGCGTCACCCGCTCGCAGGTAAAACACCGTTGCGATCAGTCTTCGACGGCCAGGATGACGTGCGAGGCCTTGATCAGCGCGCAGGCCTTCACCCCGACGGCGAGCCCGAGGCTGTGCACGCTCTCGTTGGTGATGATGGCGGTGACGGTCTTGCCGCCGGGGAGCTCCAGCACCACCTCGGCGTTCACCGCTCCCTCCACGCAGCGGCTGACCTTCCCGCAGAGCCGATTGCGGGCGCTGGTGCGCAGGCCGCCGTCGGCGCTCGTCAGGATGATCCAGGGGGCCTTGACCAGGGCCAGCGCCTCCTTGCCCGGCGCCAGACCCAGGTTGCGGGTGCTCTCCCGGGTGATCACCGCAGTCAGGGCGTCACCGCCGCCGAGATCCAGGACCACCTCGTCGTTGACCGCCCCCTCTCGGACCGCCTTCACCCGTCCGCGGAATACGTTGCGCACGCTCGTTTTCATCGCCAGCCGCCTCGTCAGTGCCCAGTAGTGCTCGAAGTCCTCGATGCCTGAGCCGAGCTGCTCCAGGAACCGCCTGTACTCGGCCTCCATGGCGCGGAATGCGGCGACGACCCGCCGGCCCTCGTCGGTCAGCCGGGTCCCGCCGCCGTGACGCCCCCCCGTGGTCCGCACCACCAGCGGGGTTGCGCTCAGGTTGTTGACCGCGTCCACCGCGTCCCAGGCGGCCTTGTAGCTCATGCCCATGGCCCGGGCGGCGGCCGAGATCGAGCCGCTCTCGGCGATGCGCTCCAGAAGCTCGATCCGGCCCCGGCCGAGGAACGGCTGCTCCCCGACCTCGAGCCAGACCCGACCAGCCACCCGTAGCTCGTCGCGCTCCGCCTGCCCCATCCCGGTGCCGCCTTCGTTATATAGAGATGTATATAACCAAAAAAACCTCCCGTGTCACCCCGGTTGCTCGGGGGAGCTGCGCGTCCTGGACCCTGGTGGCCTCTCGGCCCGGGGGGAAAACGGAGGACTGTCTTGTCTTCCAGGGATCGGCCATCACCCGTCCAACGAGTGGCCCGGAGAATGGTCTCCCGAGGTGGGTCACTCTTCGGGAGGTCGAGATGGAAGCGGTCGCGGGGAAGGGCAAGCGTCGCAGTGTCGGGCAGCGCCGTGAGTTGCTCGCGCCTCAGCGCCAGAGCGGGTTGAGCGTGGCGGCGTTCTGCCGCGAGCGGTCGCTGAGCAGCGAGAGCTTCTACCGCTGGCGGCGCGAGGCCGAGGGGAGCGGTCCCGCGCCGGCGGAGCGCGCAGGGTTCATCGAGTGGGGGGCGCTCGGCCGGGAGGCCGAGTGGGACCTGGAGCTCGAGCTCGGGGGCGGGGTCGTTCTGCGCCTGAGACGCGCGTGAATGTTCTTCCCCGAGGGACGGGTGCGGGTGTTCGTGTACGGACGCCCGGTGGACATGCGGCTCGGCTTCACCGGTCTCTACGCCTTGACCCGGCACGGGCTGCAGCAGGACCCGCTTGAGAGCGAGCATCCGACGTCGTTCTTCCGAGCGGCTCTACGTTGATGGACCCGCGCGAAATTTCGCATGTGACCGGACTCCCCTTGTACCTCTTCACGCAAAAGCAGATGCGAGAGGCATTGGGCATCCCGCATCGTCGGGTCCATAAGCTCATGCGATTCGACCGCGACGAGGTCATGGCATGGGCCAAACGCTGGGTCCAGGATGCCCAAGACCAGGGCATTGATGTCAAGGCCGATCCTTCAAGCCAGAGCCGATCGTTGCTGCACGCCTTGGCATCGCTGCCCGCCTGACCGTAGCGTCCGCGCCGGCGCATCCAGTCCGGGCCGGATGCCTGGTCGCAGACGCACCATAACCGTGCCGTCCGGCACCGAGAAATGGGTGTAAATGGGCGGGGGAATGGCTCAGGCCGCCGCCGCGCAGTGGGTCGCCCCGTTGCGTTTGATCGGCGAATTCCCACATTAGACGAAGAAACGGAACATGCTCCACCCATGCTCTCCAGTACCCACAATCAACGCGTCCTCCATCTGGCCAGCCAGAAGGGGCTACTGCGCGCCAGCGATCTGGACGCCATCAGTGCGCCTCGGGTCGTTCTGACGCGCCTGGCCGCTGCGGGTCTACTAGAGAAGGTGGGGCGTGGCCTGTACCGTCTGCCGGATGCACAGGTTTCGGAATTCGAGAGCCTTGCCACCATCGCCACCAAGGTGCCCCAAGCGGTGTTCTGCCTGCTTACGGCGCTGCAGTTTCATGAGCTGACCACGCAGCTGCCGCGTCAGATCTGGATCGCCATGCCTCGAGGCAGCCACCCGCCCCGTGTCGACTACCCGCCCGTCAAGATGGTGCAGTTCACGGGTGATGCCTACTCGGCAGGGATTGAGGAAGTCGAACGCGACGGTGTCAGGCTCCTGGTGTACGGCGTGGCCAATGTGATGCGCCCCTATCTGGAGAGTGTCGGATGAGTGCGGCCACCCCAAATGTCGCGGCATCCGTCCGTGCGCGTCTGCTCAATGCCGCCCGGGCGCTCTGTTGGGTTTCGGTGCCAGTGATCTGGAGTCAGTGGCCCAAGTATTCCGGGACATCGCAGCTGTACCGGTCGAAGACGGCATCGTGTTCGACCCAGCCTCCGTTACGGTCGAGGAGATCCGCAAGGAAGCTGGCTACGGCGGCGTTCGCGTGATGATTGCAGGCGATCTGGCCAGAGCACGCTGCAAGACCCAAATCGATGTCGGCTTCAGCGACGCCGTCACCCCTGCGCCTGTTGATTCGGTCTACCCAGTACTGCTGGAGGAAATGCCCGCGCCACGGCTGCGGGCCTACCCAACGTACACCGTCATCGCGGAAAAGCTCCACGCCATCGCATTGCTGGGTATGACCAACAGCCGCCTGAAGGACTACTTCGATCTGTCGGTGCTGTTGGAACGGGAAACTCTGGACACTGATCTGCTGGCCCAAGCGATCAAGGCCACGTTCGAAAGACGGGGCATGGCGGTTCCTGGCGCGCTGCCAGTCGGCCTGACGGACGAGTTTGCGCACGACGCTTCGCGCCAGGCGCTGTGGCTGGAATTTCTCAAGAAGAACGAACTTCCGCCAGAGCCCTTGCCCGCCATCGTTGGCCGCTTGCGCGTGGCATTGGCACCCGCGCTGAACGTCGTCGCTCGTTGAATATCCCTTCATAGGGCAGCCGCTTCGCGCCCTTCGCCACGGTCAGTGGCGGTCTCCATACCGACTTTGCATGGAGACCACGCTGACTACTCGACTCTGCGCGCACTGCGGCCAACCCTTCAAACCCCGCCCACAGGTTCCCGACCAAGCCTTCTGCTCCGCCCCTGAATGTCAGCGGGCTCGCAAGCGCGAATGGCAGAGGGTGAAACTCCAATCCGACCGGGCCTTGGTCCGGTGCAGCGAGTGCGCGCCATAGTCCCGCGGGTCGAGCCCAACCAGTGCCACCCAGCGCTTCACGATCCGGGCGTACTGCCGGCGCCGCGACGCCTGCGACGAGCAACCTCTCGCTCAGCCGCTCCGGCATGCCCCAGGATTCGTTCAAGCAGGAGGGCACCTCAGGGGTCCCCTCATTCGAGTTGATGGGTGTCGAGGGACAGTGACACGTGGAGGACTTCGCGCGCTGTAACCGACCTGACTCCAAGACGTCACGCAGGCGAAGCGCAACATCTGTATTGCATGGGAGCAACACAGGCGAGGAATTGCCGATGCTTCTCGACGAAAGCGACCTGCTGCAGCGTGACCGTTCGGGCAGGGTGCCCAGGTCGACGGGTGGCGGCTGCGCAAGGGCTGGTACTGGCCCGATGCGCACAACGAGGTCGTCCGCCTCATCCTCAAGATGGCGCATCGCGGCATGCGGGTGGTGCTTGTCGCGGGCAACCACGATGAAATGCTGCGCGACTATGCCGGGCTGACCTTCGGCGGCGTCGAGCTGGCGCTGGAGGCGGTGCACACCACCGCCGATGGCCGCCGCCTGTTGGTGACGCATGGCGACAGCTTCGACGGCGTAGTGCTCTACGCCCAGTGGCTCGCCTTCCTGGGCGACAAGGCCTATTCGCTGCTGCTACGCTCCAACATCGCGGTGAACGCGGTGCGGCGGCGCTTGAAGCTGCCCTACTGGTCGCTCTCCGCGCACCTGAAGCGCAAGGTGAAGAACGCCGTCCAGTACGTCTGCAGCTTTGAAGAGGCAGTGGCCCGCGAAGCGACCGAGCGCGGCTTTGACGGCATCGTCTGCGGCCACATCCACTGCGCCGAGATCAGGAATATCGGAGAGGTCGTCTATTATAACGACGGCGACTGGGTCGAAAGCTGCACGGCGCTGACCGAGGCGGCCGACGGCACGATCAGCATTGTCGACTGGGCACGAGAATGCGCCATCGAGGCGTCGCAAGCCATGCAAATGGAGCTGGCCCCGTGAGGATCGCCATTGCTACGGACGCCTGGTACCCGCAGGTCAACGGGGTCGTCCGCACCCTGGCCGCGACCGTCGCGGAGCTGGGCCGCCGGGGCCATGAGGTGGAGCTGATCACGCCCGACCGCTTCCTGACCGTGCCGCTGCCGGGCTATTCCTCGATCCGGCTGGCCATGGCGCCGCGCTTCACCGTGCGCCGCACGCTGGATGCCTTCGCGCCGGATATCGTCCATATCTCCACCGAAGGGCCCATCGGCTGGAGCGCGCGCAGCTGGAGCCTTTCCCGCGAGGTGCCCTTCACCACGGCGTTCCACACGCGCTTCCCCGACTACGCCTCTGTCCGCACCGGGATCAGCGCCGAGCGCCTGTGGCCGATCATTCAGCGCTTCCACGCCCCCAGCCGCGCCGTGCTGGTGGCGACGCGCAGCCTTGAGGATGAGCTGGAAGGCCGTGGCATCGGGCCCACGCGCCCGTGGAGCCGGGGGATCGACCACGGGATGTTCCGTCCGGAGGGAGAGCTTTACCCGGCGCTGAAGGACCTGCAGCGCCCGATTCTCCTCAACGTGGGCCGGGTCGCGCCGGAAAAGAACCTTGAGCAGTTCCTGGACGCACAGGTTCCCGGCACCAAGGTCGTGGTCGGTGAGGGGCCGTCGCTGCAAGACCTGCGCCGCCGCTATCCCGATGCAGTGTTCCTGGGTGCGCTGTTGGGCGAATACCTCGCCTCAGCCTATCGCGCCGCCGACTGCTTCGTTTTCCCGAGCCGGACCGATACCTTCGGGCTGGTGGTCATCGAGGCGCTGGCCTCCGGCGTGCCCGTGGCGGCGCTGCCGGTGGCTGGCCCGCGCGACATCCTGGGATTGCAGGGACGCGGGCCGCGCGGCGATTTTCCCGAGCGTGTGGGCGTTGTGGACGAAGATCTGTCGTGCGCCATCACCGGCGCCCTGCGGCTCGATCGCAAGGCCGCCGCTGCCTTCGGTGCGCTCCACTCCTGGGAGCGCGCCACCGACCAGTTCCTCGATGCGATCCACACCGCGGCCGGTTCCCGGACACGGAGCCGGGCGACGCAACCCGTCTGACCGCTCCCGGTCTCCGGCGCCAGCTCTCCAACGTCGCCACGGCAACGCCGGTCTCCCGAGAGACCGTCGTCACCGAAGAGCTCTCCGGAGGCAACAGCCGGGCTACTGCCCGGTCTTTGAATCCTTGTCCGTATCGGGCCATGTGCTCACCTCTCTGCCCCCGAGGTTACAGAGCTAGAGAGGCGACCCCTATCCTGAGGCAGGGGGCGTTGAAAGTCAGGACTCAAGACTTCCGCGCCTTGGCGAAGGCATCGGCCATAGTCCCGCCTGTCGCCGGGGGCTGATTCACAGGTTTCGTCACCGCTCGATCCCGATCCTTCGCGTTTGCTTTTACCGTCCGCTGGCGCTCGGCGCGTCCGCCCACGCCCGGATGCTCTGCGGCGCTGTCGCTCAGACGCATGGAGAGCGCGATCCGCTGGCGCGGCAGATTGACCTCCATCACCTTGACCTTGACCAGATCACCGGATTTGACGACCTCGTGCGGATCTTTCACGAACCGGTCCGCCAGCACTGAGATGTGCACCAGTCCGTCCTGATGGACGCCGATATCGACGAAGGCACCGAAGTTCGTGACATTGGTCACGGTGCCTTCGAGGATCATGTCCGGCTTGAGGTCGTTGAGTGTTTCCACTCCATCCTTGAACTGCGCGGTCTTGAACTCGGGTCTCGGATCGCGTCCAGGCTTCTCCAGTTCCGCCAGAATGTCTTTCACGGTCGGCAGACCGAAGCGTTCGTCGGTGAATCGCTGCGGGTCGAGCCGGCGCGGGGTGGCGGCATCGCCGATCAGGCTGCGTATGTCCTTTCCAGTGAACTCGGCGATGCGCCGCACCAATGGATAGGCTTCGGGATGGACCGCCGAGGCGTCCAGTGGTTCGTCGCCGTCCGGCACCCGCAGAAAGCCGGCGCTCAACTGGAACGTCTTCTCGCCAAAGCGCGGCACGGACATCAGCTTTTTGCGATTGGCGAAGGCACCACGTGTCTCGCGGAACTGGATGATATTCTCGGCCAGGGTGCGATTCAGCCCCGACACCTGGGTCAGCAGCGGCACTGACGCCGTATTGAGATCCACCCCGACCGCGTTCACGCAGTCCTCAACCACGGCATCCAGGGTCCGCGCCAGCCGGTTCTGGTTGACATCGTGCTGATACTGACCGACGCCGATGGCCTTGGGCTCGATCTTTACCAGCTCGGCCAGCGGATCCTGTAGACGGCGCGCAATCGAAACCGCCCCGCGCAGCGAGACATCCAGCTCCGGCAGTTCCTTCGACGCGAATTCAGAGGCTGAGTAGACCGAGGCGCCGGCCTCGCTCACCACCATCGAGCGCAGACCCAGTTCGGGATGACGGGCGATCAGGTCGCGCGCGAGCCGGTCGGTCTCGCGCGAGGCGGTGCCATTGCCGATGCTGATGAGCTTGACGGCGTGGGTCTTCGCCAGCGTCGCCAGCCGGGCAATGGACGCATCCCACCGGTTTTTCGGGACATGCGGATAAATGGTGTCCGTCGCCGCCACCTTGCCGGTCGCATCCACCACCGCGACCTTGACCCCGGTGCGCAGACCCGGATCCAGCCCCAGGGCCGGCAGCCGACCCGCCGGCGCCGCCAGCAGCAGCGCCTTGAGATTCAGCCCGAAGACGCGGATCGCCTCTTCTTCGGCGGCTTCCAGCAGACGACCCTTGAGTTCCAGATCGAGCCGGGTCTGGAGCTTGATGCGCCAGGTCTTGCGCACCGTCTCGCCCAGCCAGTCGTCGGCGGCGCGGCCCTGATGACGGATACCGAAACGGCTGGCGATCAGCCCGCGACAGGTGGCGTCGGGATCCTCGCCCTCCCCCGCCAACAGGTCGAGCGAGAGCACGCCCTGATTGCGTCCACGAAGGAGCGCCAGCGCACGGTGCGAGGGCACCCTGGCGACGGCCTCGCGATAATCGAAATAATCCGCGAACTTGGCACCTTCCTGCTCCTTGCCGTCGATGACCCTGGAGATCAGGATGCCGTGCTCCCAGAGATGGTCGCGCAGCCGCCCGGTCAGTTCGGGGTCCTCGGCGAAGCGCTCCATCAGGATCTGGCGCGCGCCTTCCAGCGCCTCCGCCGCATCCGCGACGCCTTTCGCCGCCGCGACATGGGCGCCGGCCAGTTCATGCGGGACCTGGCCGGGATCGGCCAGAATCGCATCGGCCAGCGGCTCCAGTCCGGCCTCGCGCGCAATCTGGGCCTTGGTGCGCCGTTTGGGCTTGTAGGGCAGATAAAGGTCTTCCAGCCGCTGCTTGGTCACGGCCCCATTGATCTCGGTCTGGAGTTCGGGCGTCAGTTTGCCCTGTTCATCGATGCTCTTGAGCACGGCTGCCCGCCGCTCGGCCAGCTCGCGCAGATAGCCGAGCCGCTCTTCCAGCAGACGTAATTGAATGTCGTCGAGACCGCCGGTGACTTCCTTGCGATAACGGGCGATGAAGGGCACGGTCGCGCCCTCGTCGAGCAGCCGGATGGCCGCCTCCACCTGCGCCGGACGCGCGGCGAGTTCGTTGCTCAGGGTTTCGGTGATGCTGGTCATACGGGATGGTTCTTCCAAATGGACAGGATTAACAGGATGGTTCTGTGTCGAGTGAACTGAAGGCCGACCGCTCGATCGCAGCCGTCAGGGCAAAAACGGGCTTTTAGGGGTCGGGTTGACTGCGGGCGGCAGCGGGATCCTGACCTCATGCGCAATGCCGGAGCCGGGGCGGGCGGGCGGGCGGGCGGGCGTATAGTCCGAACAAACGCCCTTTTTCACAGGCCCGCCGAGTATCCCCAGCCCGCCGGGCCATCGTCAATCTGCTGTACAGCGACCGGAGTTGCAGCCTGCTGCTGGGCGAGGTGGGCGAGGACCTTCTTGACGCTGCGCCCAGCTCATCGCAGCGCGGCGCTCGGCAGGCGTTTGGGGGTCCGACCCCTCTGTTGATGCCTGCTTGCCGCCCTTACCCCGCCTGGCCGGGGTAACCCGCGCCCGGTAGCCGCTGTTGGGGGCGAATACGCCATGAAACCACGCGTGGGAGCTTTCACCCGGCGAAATCGTACCGACCCCATATCTGTCCAGCGCCTGCTGCGGGCGATGGTCATCGCCGCGGCGACCGGCTACGGGGGACGGCAGGCCGACGTGATAGGGTGCACAGCGGGTCGCATGCCGCCTGGTCGGGGTGCCGAGACCGGGGGGCGAGTACGGCTTCTATCTGAGGAATCTGCCCGGGGCGGTGGGACCCCGACAGACCGCCGATCTCTACCGCGTGCGCTGGTACACGCCTCCCGGGTAAGCTCGATCCTGATCGGTCTGCTCGCGCATCATCATCGCCGACGCGAGGCCCCGCCTCCGCGCGCCGATACCGAGCGCACGCCGGCGCCGATCCATCCCCAGTCGCTGGCCCGTGCTATGGGCAGCGCGGCGCAAAGTCTTGCCGCTGCCCTCGACCTCAAAGGCGCAGAAGCCGAGCGGCGCTGGCGCGAGCTGGCCGGGCTGCTCACGCACTTGGGCAAGGACCCCAACTGGCACAACCGTCCATCGATTCTCGATCAGCTGCGCGGCTGGCGGATCACGCCGGGACGACCGCGCACAGCCCGAACCGCTTCGTTGGTTCGGCTGCAAGCCACCCAAGATGCTTCATAACCCATTGACTCATAAGCTAACTGATCACGCATGGCGACACGCCACCTCCTCCCGGTGCACCGGCACGTCCCGCGGGGCCGTGACGCCGAGGCGCGCCTGGAGGAGCAGCGGGACAAGGCCCGAGGCGGACAGGTTCCGACCGGGGCCTGGGGAGTGGCGCGGCGGGGGTCGGACCCGGTACGCGCCAGGTGTCAGGATTGCCGACGGCGGCTGAAGCCGATTCCGGCGAGGCCGAGGCCGAGGAGCGCCAGCGTGGCAGGTTCCGGGACGGTGGGGGTACCGTTACCGGCCGTCGATATAGCGACGTTGTCGAAACGCTGACCGCGAGCGTCGGTACCGAAGCTACTCGAGAAGTCGTAGAGGCCGAAGTAGCCAGAGCTGAAGGTGCTGTCGACGAGGGTGGATTTGAGCACGCCATCCACGAAGGCCTGGTACGTGTTGCCCTGCACCTCCACCTTGAGCCGGTGGTTGCCGCCGCGTAACCCGAGGTCAGGGGTGTTCTCATACACCTGCCAGCCATTGAGCCCGACGTCATTCTGGACGACATGCCAGTACAGGCCATCGCCACTTCCGACGCCCCCTCCCGTGATGAGCATCACGCCGCTCGCCTGGCCACCGGCGTAGGAGCTGCGCAGGCACACGCCACCGTCATGCCAAACGAGGACATTGACTTCGACCGTGAAGTCCGTCAGCAGCGCAGTGTTGGCCTGAGTGTACGTAGTAGGGTTATTGCTCGGCGATACCGCGTCATACGTGCCGTCGAGGATCCGCCAGCTGCCGCGCTCGTTGTTCCATTTCGACGGGTCCCCACTGAAGTCTTCAGAGAAAATCACGCCGGCGATAGCGCCCCCGCTGAGTCCTGCGCACAACAGTCCGACCACCAGGTGTAGCGTCAGCTTCGTTGCCTTCACGGGTGTTCTCCCTGCAAGTCTGTTTTCGGCCCAACGCGGTCACGGCGTCACCGCACGTACGAACTCTGCTCCGCAAAGGCCGTACCACCGACGACAGATCAATGAGGTGCTGAATCTCTCTGCTGCAAGTGTTAACCGCAGCGACGGGGAGCGCGACACAGCGCACAGTTCAGGAGCTGGGTCTTTACCGTAGGGCACCGGCCCGCTCCGCCCCTATTCTCCGGGCCACCTCCTCCCGGTGAACGGGCACCTCCCGCGGCGCCGTCACGCCGAGCCGGATCTGGTTGCCGCTGACGTCCAGGATGGTCACGCGGATGTTGTCGCGGATGATCAGGGTCTCGCCGATCCGCCGGGTGAGGACGAGCATGGGTTGCAGCCTCCGTGCTGGGATGGGGGATGGAGGGGGGGATGGAAGGGGGGGGTGGACAGTCACCGCGGGGAAGCCCTGCCCCGACGCGGCGCCAGAGCCCGCGGGGGGCGTAAATCTCGCCATTCGCGCAATAACAAACGGCGGCACGAGGCCGCCGTTCTATCTCTGCAGGAAGAGTGGACTCAAGCGTGACGCCGACGGCGCATGGCACCCAAGCTGGCAATGCCGACCCCTAAAAGCGCGAGAGAGGCCGGTTCAGGTACGCTGGCAACGTCGAACGCGCCGACGGTGATGCCGTGCCAATTCTCGTTGAGATCAGTGAAGGTAATGGACGTGTAGGTACCCGGCAACTTGATGATGCCATGCACCTCGCCACTACCGGAGAAGCCGGTACCCCCCGAATTGAGGACGGGCGTACCGCTCCCCCAATACCCGCCGCCGTAACTCAGGAACTCAATCGGAACTCCGAAATCAACGGTATTCCCGTTCCAACTGACGAGCGCGATCAGCGGATCGACCACGGCCTGGGAGAATGTGATGGTCTTCTGGCCGCCTGCATTCAGCGCAATGATATCGGATGTGGGGGGCGCATTATCGACAGCAGCGCCGACATAGGGGCCGGATGGGTTCCAGTAGTTGATGCCACCACTTGTTTGTGCAAACGAGTATGCTCCGGCATAGGCGACGTTTACAGTTTCTGCCCCGAAGGCAAGGGTACCCAGGACACCGGGTGCTGCAGCCGTGACGCTCGTCCAATCCGTCCAGGATACCGGCACGGCGGATGCGGGAGCGCTGAAGGCAGCGCTAAGCATTACCACGACAGCCAGGTTTTTCATGCTCTGAATCCTCATGGACCAAGGAAAACATCTGTTACCACGAAGCGCTCACGGTGGTAGGGCCCGCAGCGCAACCTCTTTGTCTCTGAGTCCCGTTAAGCATCGGCTATGCCAGTAGTGAGAGGACGCAGGTCCGCGGAAAGACTTTTCATTGCCTTGTGGACGGTGAGTGCGGCATGCATCACGATTCGCACGTCGTTGTCTCCCTTGGCTTTCGTAAAAGGATCCGACAGACCGGAGGCAGGCGTATCGGCCTTCATCACTTTTGCGGCGCCGCTCAACTCGGAGAGGGAGTAGACGAGGCAGGCTCGTTGCGCTGCTGGTCGGTCTCCCGACCGGCCATGAGTGCGCACCACGCTCCCCGGAGCATGAGAGGTACCTCCGCGCTGCGGCGCGGTGACCGTCGTGATGGTTCGCTCGTCATCAGCACTGAGGTCCGCTTCGGGACGGAACCACCCGGCAGCCGCCGGGCATTGAAGGTCGGGAGTCAGGCGGGCGGCTGCCGATCAGAGCCAGCGGCCGGGCGCCGACCCGGACCCGGCGCCACCAGGCAGGTGTCAGTCAGGGTTCCCGACAGAGCGCAGTCAGGACCCGGAGGTGAGGGGCGCCGGCTGCTACCGGAATCTGTCGGCCATAACCGGCCCTTCCTGATTCTCCAAAGCTGCCCTTCACGCATAGAGCCCGGACGTGAGAACCCCGCCACTCGGGCGGGGTCTCCGAGGCGCTGGCCGGGGTCGGACCGGCGGCGCGTCAGGTGTCAGCGAGTCCGACGCCGGCTGAAGCCGAGACCAGCAAGGCCGAGCCCCAGGAGGGCGAGCGTAGCGGGCTCCGGCACCGAAGCAGGGGGGACCGGCGCCAACTTCAACGTCGAGGTGATATTGAAATTGGACTCCGACGTGTGCCGCTCTGCGAAAAAGATGTCAAGCGAATACTCCGTGTTCACTGCGAGGCCCTTTGCCAACAGCAACTCCTCCGAAAAGGAACTCGATGCGGCGCTGTGCACCCCGCCGAGGTCCATAACGAGTTTTCCGTCAACGAAGACCCACAGGTCGTCATCACCGGTGAAGGCAAAGGAGTAGTCGTCGGCATCGACCTTTGGATTGTCGAAGGAGATGGTTCCCTCGAGATGCAGCGTAAAATGATAGTTGTGGACCCGGCCCTGGTTGCCGAAAAACTGCCCGTCAATCGGGAAGAACGAGGCACTGCTGTACTGGAACACCTCACTGCCGGGCGCAGTCTCTGGTACATCCAAGGAGAACGCCTGGCTGCCATTGACGCCAGCACTGTCGGTGTACCACTTCGGGAAGTTTGCGGCTGTCGTAGCACCGTAACCGTCAGCCGCGACATAGGTCGGAAGGCCGCTGGCGTTGAGCGTTGTACTGACCATTCCGGGCGTCAGGCCAGAGATCGTCCCCTCAAAGTCGCTCAGCCGCGTGCAGCTTCCCGTGATGTCCGGGGCGCAGAAGTCCCGAATCGTCCCTGTCAGCAAGACAGCGTTTGCCGCCGCGCTCATACCCAGCCCCAGCAGCAGGGCCGTCGCCACACCAAGCTTCTTTGCGTTCATCGTCGTAACCCTTCCCGATGCCACCCGAGCGGCAGCTTTCGCGAGATGCGTAGCAGAGTTCATGCCACGTGACGCAACCTGATGATGCAAAGAGCTTTCCATCTGGCGCCTAACAGGCGTCTGTAAGAGGCCTCAGATATCCTTGTGACGAGCGTCACACAGCGCCACGGAATGGCGCTGTCAGGCGACACGACACACTGACGCCCTGACGACACGAGGAATGGACCCCCTTCGCGGAAGGAGGTCCAAGTGAACGAAGAGGTCGGGCAAGCTCCCCGGTCCGAGTGGAACGAGGGGAGGCAGGCGATGCAGACGCCTGAGGAGGTCCGGGCGATGCTCAAGCTGGCGTCGCTGGGTTGGGGTGCCAAGCGCATCGCCCGGGAGATGGGGTGCAGCCGCAACACCGTCAGGCGCTATCTGCGCCAGGGTGGCTGGCGGCCGTACCCTTCGCCGCAGCGTCCTGGGCCGCTGGCGGCCCTCACCGACTGGCTGGCGGCTACCTTCCGCCAGCATCGTGGCAGCTGCGACGTCGTGCGCCAGGAGTTGCAGCGCGAGCAGGGTGTCGTCGTCAGCCTGCGCACCATCGAGCGCGCCGTGGCGCATCTGTAACCGGTTCGTAGCCGGCGTCCTTCCGCCGACGGCGCCGGCCCGGAGAATGGCCTCCCGAGGTGGGTCACTCTTGGGGAGGTCGAGATGGCGGCGGTCGAGGGGAAAGGCAAGCATCGCAGCATCGTGCAGCGCCGTGAGTTGCTCGCGCGTCAGCGCCAGAGCGGGTTGAGCGTGGCGGCGTTCTGCCGCGAGCGGTCGCTGAGTAGCGAGAGCTTCTACCGCTGGCGGCGGGAGTTGGCGGGTACCGATGCCGCGCCGGCGGGGCTCGCGGAGCGCGCGGGTTTCATCGAGTTGGGGTCGCTTGGCAGTAACCGGTTCGTAGCCGGCGTCGGCGGAAGGACGCCGGCTACGAACCGGTTACGGTCAAGCTACACGACGGCACGGTCCCATCATCCGGCAACCGAGCCCCCGTGGTGCTGGTCTAATAATCGCTCACGGTATGAATCGAACCCATAACTCCTCCGCAGCGATCTGGATGTCATGCCCCTTGGCCTTGTAGCCGAGGGCGGTCTCGATCTTCCTGCCGTGGCTGGTATGGACCCAGTCGCGGCTTGCCAACGTGCCAATGATGAGATAGCTCAGGTCGACGCTCACACGCTCGACCGGGATACCGCCGAGTTGCTCAATCGCGCTCTGGCACCGAGACCGTGGGCCATAGATGAATTTTCCGGTAAGACAGAAAGTGCGGCCCTCGAAGTTGACCGTCTCAAGCGGGTCGACCGGGAGGCGGGTCGCGAGACCTTCTGGCGACCCCGTTTCCTCCAAGGTTCCCCCCAGCATCTGCTTGAGGGTCTCCTGAAGGTCCTGGCGTTCCTCCTCAGTCACGAGTCCGTCAGCGAGCACGGATTCAACCCGTTGGGCAAGAATGTTGGCGGGCCAGTCCTTGGTCAGCTCTTCGTTCTGGCGAAGCCAGGTATGGAGAAACAGGATCTCCTGATCGCTCAGATGGGAGTCAGCCATGAGGCCGCTGCGGATCCCCTAGAGCATGGACAGCGCTTTCCGGAGGTTCTGATGCCAATGCAGACCAATCGCCCGAGGCTGGCCATCCTCGTCCAAAGTCTTCGAGATCATGTCCCTTCCTCCTTACAAGCTTGTCGACTGGCGGGGCGATACAGTATCGCGCCCTCGCGCTCCAGACGGCCAGACTCAGCTTGAACGGCCAAGGGTCCACCTCGGACGCCGCCTTAACGCCTACCGCGGAAGCCGCGCCGAGTCCCGCACCGCCGCTGTGCCCCCGCTTGCTCTTCGAGTTCCGCGTCACTGTATCGCTTTTGACCCTCGCCGCTCCGGGCGTGCTCGGACGGCTGCTGCCGGCGTGTGCCCACCGAGTTCGTGCGGAGTCACCGTGCGGCGGCAAACAGTGTTGATGCTGGCGAGGCCGGTCCAGGGCAGAGTGCGTGGAAGAAGGTCGTCCCTTCACCAGTGAAGTCCGCGCTCTGAATCGTAGGAGATGACCAGTGGTCTTTGGCGTTTTCCTCCTCCCGTCAGGACGGTGCCCTGCCACTGGTCCGCTTGGCGCTGGAGCGGCAGCAGGGTCTGCCAAGCTGGCACCGGAACCCGCGCGGCCGCCGCGCGGAGGAGCAGATCCGCCAGTGGCACTTCGGCCACCACATGCGCGCGCACCGAGACCGCGGAGTTCGCCCATGGGTGTCGCGGATGATCGGTCATGGGGGCGAGTGTCGTGCCATCCCACCTTGCGAGAACCAGCACTCGCGTCGGTTCGCCGAGGCGCGTGGGCGTCATTTCGTCCCGCCAGTAGTCTGTCTCGCCGACTCGGTAACTTCCGGAAAGCGGGAGTGCGTTCAATGCACCGAGAGCCGCAGAAGTCTTCGCCTCGCCCTCGACTCGCCGGGAGACCGCAGCGAGGGCCGGAGGCACTGCCTCGAGCACCTGAGCCCCATAGACGGACTCCATGAGTCGGCGCGCATCGGCCGGCATGCGGAGCTCACCTGAGGACAGCAGGCTCGACGTGAGCCAGAGTCGGCCCCAGTCGGGGTAGACCCGAGAGGTGCCGCTGTTCCCATCGAGCCAATGCGTGTCCGCGTCGCTGCGAGGCAATGGACCGTGGAGAACGAGGGTGGGGACCCCGCGGTCCCCGCGGCGGTGGCGATGGAGACGGCCCGCGCGCTGGACCACCAAGTCGATGGGCGCGAGGTCGGTGGCCATCAGGTCAAAGTCGAGATCAAGGCTCTGCTCGACCACCTGGGTCGCGACGAGGACCTGTCCCCGGCGCAACCCCTGGGTGCTCTCCTTGCCGAAGCGCAAGAGCACATCCTGCTCCACGGCGAGGCGGTCGCCGAGGGTGAAGCGCGCATGGAACAACTGAACCCGCGCACCGAGGACGGGTTTCAGCGCGTCATAGGCTTCGAGAGCATCCCGGACGGTGTTTCGGACCCAGCAGGCGCATCCACCTTCCCGTGCGGTCGCCAGGAGGTGGCCCATGACCGCGTCCCGCTCCGGCTCGCAGACCACCTTTACCGTGCGAACCAACTCCGGGCGGGTCGCCAGTGGCATCTCCTCGACACCCGAGGTGCCCACCCGGGTGGCCAAGGGGTAGCTGTTGGCGGTGAGCGATAGAGGGGCGGCCCCACGACCCCGCCGCCAGGCACCGACAAGCTCCTTCCGCTGCGCGGTCGGCATCGTGGCGGACATCAACACGACGGAGCCACCGGCGCGGGCATGCAGTTCCAGGAGGGTCGCGAGCACTCGGGTCATGTAGGCGTCGTAGGCGTGGACTTCGTCCACCACCAGCACCTTGCCCAGCAACCCCAGCAGCCGCAGCGCCCCGTGTCGAGCATGCAGGGCCGCAAGCAGCGCCTGGTCCACGGTTCCCACCCCAACCGGCGAAAGCAGGGCTCGACGGTTGGAGTCAGCCAGCCAGGCGCTCGCCCGCGCCGTCGCTGATTCGGGCTCCCCGCTGGCATCCTGCAACTCCACCAGCGCCCGGTTGCCGTGGGTCAGGATCAGCGAGGGGGTCTCCGCGAAGAGTTGCGTGTAGCAATGCCGGATGCGACCGTAGAGGGCGTTGGCGGTTGCCATGGTCGGGAGTGCCCAAAAGAGCCCGTGGGCAATGCCAGCGGCCATCCAGCGGTGTGCTGCGAGGAGCGCCGCCTCGGTCTTGCCAGCGCCCGTCAAGTCCTCGATGACGAGCAGTTGAGGCTCCAGC
Organism: Gammaproteobacteria bacterium; assembly: GCA_017999615.1. Classification (NCBI taxonomy): domain Bacteria; kingdom Pseudomonadati; phylum Pseudomonadota; class Gammaproteobacteria; species Gammaproteobacteria bacterium. Next base: position 17,386 of record JAGNLM010000013.1, read on the forward strand.
GCAACCCGAGTCCGCTCGACATAGGCCTGCAGGGGCGTCGGGGCCCAGCCCGGAAACAATCCGCTGAACGGGGTTTCCTGGGCGGGGGGTACCGGCAAGCCTCCGAATCGTGCAACCGCGGTCTCGGCTGCCGCCTGCGCCCGTGCCCAGTAAGCATGCAAGGGCATCGACTCCGTGCAGTACGGGAACCACTCACTGTTGGAACCCAGCCAGTCGGCCAGGACGGCGAGGCCCGCGAGCCACCACGAGGCCCGCTCCGCGGCCGTGATAGCCTCCAATGGGTCCCCCGACGGAAACGCGCGGGGGGACACGAAGAGGCCGTCTATGGCCCGGATGAATGCCTGGCTGGCCTGCAGGTCCTCAGCGGTGTAGTGCTGGTCCACCCTCACCCGGCGCATGCCCTGTCCCTGGCTGGGGGGCTGGCCGTGATGCCCCGTGACGCAACGGGCCCATACGTCGAGCCACTCGGCCCTTTCCGGTTTGGCCGTTATCCGGGCACGAAGCTCATTCTGCCAGAGGACCCAGCCGAGGCTGTCGTGGCGAACACTGTAAGCGTGAGGCGTGCGCTCGCGTCCTAGGTGCCGGGAGAGTGCCGGAAGTTGATTCTGAAAAGCGGCACTGAACTTTCCGATGTCATGAAGCGCGAGAAACCACCGTGCCCATGACTGAAGGCTCTCCCCGGACAGGCCAAGAAGTGTGGCTAGCGTTTGGCCCAGGGGCTGGTGGCGCCGCAACAGTTCCTGCCCACACGCGGCGACGTCGAGGGCATGGTAAACGAGGAGGTGCGCGGGCGAACCCGCCTCACCCCCTCGAGCTTTCCCCCAGTAGCGGAACATCTTGGCCTTCGGTTGCGGTGACTGCTGTCTATCAGGGAATGACTTCTATCCCCGCCTGCGCGGGGAACACTACAACGATTCTGGTGCGGAAGCACAGAGTCCCGGTCGATCCCTGCGTGCTGGTTCATCCTCCGGTCCATCCCCGCGTGCGCGGGGAACACCCGGGCGGATTTGATAGTGCCCCTCGCGGCCCTCGGTCCATCCCCGCGTGCGCGGGGAACACGCAATGCAAGGCGCCGCACCCGCGGCGGGCGTTACGGTCCATCCCCGCGTGCGCGGGGAACACTCGAGGGCCGGGCCCGCGCAATCGCGGCGCTGCCGGTCCATCCCCGCGTGCGCGGGGAACACCGGCTGCGCCCCCGAGGGCTCGGTTTCGTTCTACGGTCCATCCCCGCGTGCGCGGGGAACACGATGCCGTAGCGGTCGCGCAGCTCGTCCGCCAGCGGTCCATCCCCGCGTGCGCGGGGAACACGAATTGGTATGGATCGACAGACAACGCAACCGCGGTCCATCCCCGCGTGCGCGGGGAACACCCTGGCGAGCGCTTCAACAGCAGACGCGCCGCCCGGTCCATCCCCGCGTGCGCGGGGAACACCCTAACATCTGCGAGCGCTATGCAAAAATTTTCGGTCCATCCCCGCGTGCGCGGGGAACACTTGTCTTACTTTGCAACACGGGGCGGAACTACACGGTCCATCCCCGCGTGCGCGGGGAACACGACCTCAGCCTGACGCCGGACGAGAGCGCCTTCGGTCCATCCCCGCGTGCGCGGGGAACACGGCCCCGACGGCGGGTTCGCCGTGCCTCCGGACGGTCCATCCCCGCGTGCGCGGGGAACACGACGTCGAGCGCCTTGATCGTGTCCGGCAGGCCGGTCCATCCCCGCGTGCGCGGGGAACACGTGAGGCAGTACCTCGCCAAGAGGGGTGCGAGCGGTCCATCCCCGCGTGCGCGGGGAACACGTATCCGCCGCGCCTCTCGCTCTCCGACGGAGCCCGGTCCATCCCCGCGTGCGCGGGGAACACCCCACGTCAACAGCCCATAGAAAAAGGCCCCCATGGTCCATCCCCGCGTGCGCGGGGAACACCTCGGCAACCTCACCTCGGTTCAAACCCGCGACGGTCCATCCCCGCGTGCGCGGGGAACACCCCCCCTGGAAGCGTCTTGACTGGGCTTGTCTCGGTCCATCCCCGCGTGCGCGGGGAACACTTTTGCGCCTTTGCCTCCTTCGTTAGCCTCGACCGGTCCATCCCCGCGTGCGCGGGGAACACTTCTGCGGCGGAGTCTGGTTGGAGTCGGACTGCGGTCCATCCCCGCGTGCGCGGGGAACACGATTCGACGGTTTGGCGCTATCCGGCTGAGCTGGGTCCATCCCCGCGTGCGCGGGGAACACCGAACGCCCCCCTGTAAACCGTCTTTAGTGGGCGGTCCATCCCCGCGTGCGCGGGGAACACCCTGAAGACCACCAAGGACGCCGGAATGGACGCGGTCCATCCCCGCGTGCGCGGGGAACACGAGCTGCCGAGCCTCGAGGACTGGCGGAGTTATGGTCCATCCCCGCGTGCGCGGGGAACACCTGGGCGAGCTTCTCGACGCCGGCGGCGCCGTCCGGTCCATCCCCGCGTGCGCGGGGAACACTGCACTTGCTTGGGCACCGACTCCTCGGCTGCCGGTCCATCCCCGCGTGCGCGGGGAACACGCTGCCACCTAGCCATAGTTGCCCTCCGCGACCGGTCCATCCCCGCGTGCGCGGGGAACACCCGAGCCGATGCGCTTGGCGACATCCAGGAAGGCGGTCCATCCCCGCGTGCGCGGGGAACACCAGCAAGGGTAAGTACCTCACGCTGGATCCGACCGGTCCATCCCCGCGTGCGCGGGGAACACGTCGCAACTCGCCTTCCTCATGGCGCACCCGATCGGTCCATCCCCGCGTGCGCGGGGAACACTGCAACGTGCCTTCCGACATCAGCTGGGAGGACGGTCCATCCCCGCGTGCGCGGGGAACACGTTGCGGACCATCCCCACCTTGGCCATGCGGAAGGTCCATCCCCGCGTGCGCGGGGAACACGCGCGTCCATGTCGCGAGGCGGATGCCGGAGTTCGGTCCATCCCCGCGTGCGCGGGGAACACGTCATGTCGCGCACTGAGATGCTGAGCATGTTCGGTCCATCCCCGCGTGCGCGGGGAACACGTTGCTGCGGGCGGCGCAGGCGACCGAAAAGGGCGGTCCATCCCCGCGTGCGCGGGGAACACGTAGGACTGGAAGGAGTATCCGGCCGGCAGCACGGTCCATCCCCGCGTGCGCGGGGAACACCATGCCGGACCTGCAAGCGCGGCTGACCTCGGCCGGTCCATCCCCGCGTGCGCGGGGAACACAAGACTGGTACGCGCAGAGGTACGTCTGATGGCGGTCCATCCCCGCGTGCGCGGGGAACACGTGTCCAGATAGTCCAGGTCTGCGGCCGAGAGCGGTCCATCCCCGCGTGCGCGGGGAACACGCATCCGCCGCGCCACGCTGACCGGCACGGTGAGCGGTCCATCCCCGCGTGCGCGGGGAACACCCCGACATCTGCGATAGGTACGCGAAGTTGTTCGGTCCATCCCCGCGTGCGCGGGGAACACGCGCCGCTGTTGCCGGTCGCGTTGGCGCCGGACGGTCCATCCCCGCGTGCGCGGGGAACACTGACCCACTAACCGTCTTTCCGTCCGGTATAGCCGGTCCATCCCCGCGTGCGCGGGGAACACTAACTGAGGGCTAGTGCGATGGCAAAGCAGTCGCGGTCCATCCCCGCGTGCGCGGGGAACACAGCGCGCCCTTCCGAGGCACAGCAGGATTTCACGGTCCATCCCCGCGTGCGCGGGGAACACGCGCACCTTGTAGGTCCGCCCGTCGCTGTCGAAGGTCCATCCCCGCGTGCGCGGGGAACACTTTGTTCTGTGGGGCGGGAGGGCTCACGCACAGCGGTCCATCCCCGCGTGCGCGGGGAACACACGCAATCGAGCGCCTCGTTGCGCGGTCGCTGCGGTCCATCCCCGCGTGCGCGGGGAACACGCGCGGAAGGGCGGCAGGAAGGACGCCCGCGACGGTCCATCCCCGCGTGCGCGGGGAACACGGCTATCTGGACCTCCTCGGCAAGCTGGTAACCGGTCCATCCCCGCGTGCGCGGGGAACACGCCGACCGGGCGAAGGCGGTCGAGCCGGCGTCCGGTCCATCCCCGCGTGCGCGGGGAACACACTTCGTGCACACAATAGGTTACGCTGCTTCAGGGGTGTCAGGTATCGGCTGGAGGCTCCCCCGCGAACTGGCTCGCATGGCGGGTCCACTCCGCCGTCCGGACCGCTACCAGTGCCAGCCCATCCATATCGATGACCTGCCGGCGCTCATCACCGTGGATCCTCAGGGTGAACCCCTGCTCGTTCGCCGCCGGCCAGACCTGAGCAACACGGCCGCCTTCGCCCCGCCCCAGGGTCCGCTCCCAGAGCTGGTCGCGCACCATGGCGCTCACCCGCCCCACGAACACGCCCACCTGAACCTCCACCAGCCAACGGGTCAGTTCTCCCCGCAGGCCGGGCGATACCCGCTCAAGCGTCATCACAAGCATAGTTTTTGCCGGCCTCCACGCTGCCAGCCGGGTCCCAGAGCCGCAGGAATTCCTCCGGCAACTCGTCGGCATCGACCTGGGGGCCCAGCCCCAAGCCGTCGAACAGACGCGCCAAGTCTTCAACCGCCCGGGGCAACAACTTCACCTCACGAAGTCGCTCCCGCAGGCGCGCCCGAACGGCGGATTCCACCTTTGCCGGGCGCTCCGCGGCAGTCTGGAACGCTGCCGGGACCAGGACCTCCACCTTGTAGACATCGGCAAGGTCGTAGACGAAGGAAAGTTGCTTGCCCTCGTGGATGAAGCCGATGGCCGGGCTGTATCCCGCCGCCACAATGGCGCTGTGGCACACCCCGTACAGACAGGCAGCCCCGGCACTGATGGCGCGGTTGACGGGGTCGGCAGCGTGCCATTGGCCACGCTGGTAGCTTCGCCCGGACCAGGGGACCCCATAGGTTCGACTCGCAGCCGCGTAGGCGTCCCGCACTCGCGCCCCCTCGCGCCCGCGGATCTGCTGCAAGGTGAGTCCGGCGGGGAGCTCCTCGACAAAGCGAAATCGATACAGCCGCTGGACGACTTCCAAGCGGCGTCGGGGGTCGGCCCAGGCCGCCGCCTGCCGCAGGACGTTTGCGCTTGATCGGGTCTTGCCGGTTCCCCAGGCATAGAACCTTTGATGCTCTTCGCCAGCCCAAACGACGCTCGTACCGCACTGGGCGAGCGCGACCATCGCGGCATGAGTGATGCGGGTCCCGGGGCCGAGGACGAGAACGGCCAGCCCCGCTGCAGGCACACTGACCGCGCCATCCTCGCGATAGAGCGCGATGGCATTCGCCTCGCGCTCGATCACGGCGTGCTCAACGTAGAGGTAGCTCAGCCCGTCCCGAAAGCGGGGTAAGGCATGCAGGTCGATGGTAGCCATACCCCGTGGGGCGGCCAGAGAGCGGATGGCTTGAATCAGGGGGAGAGGAGGACCGCCCTACCCTGCGCCGCGCGGAGGGGATCGACACGGGCCCGTTCGACGGCCCGGTCGTACACGCGCCGGGCGGCACCCCACAGTTGGCCCTCCCAGCCCTCCGCCTCACGTTCCCGGAGCCTTCGGTAGAACTCCCCCTCGGTCTCCGCATACAGCCCATTGGCTTCCGCGCTGAGGCGCGCCGTCTTGAAGGCCTTGTGCAGACGCTTGCTGGCCTTGTCCGCGGCCTCCAGGAGATCCACGACCAAGTCCGCCAGGGCTTGGCGGTCGCCGCTCACCACGAACGGCACCGCCTGCTCGACCCAGGCCTGGGTACCCTCGCCGCCGCACATCCAGCCCGAGCAGTGCACCCGCAGCATCGCGTCTCCCACAGACCAGCGGCTCTCGCGGTACTCCTGCACGACCAGCGCGGGCGTCAGGTTCCGGTGCTCCATCAGGGCCAGCCCTACCCATGCGTCATAGCCCACATGGGGCCGGCCAATGGAAAGAGGCACACGGGTTCCATCGTTCTTCTGAACATAGGGCGACAGCGGGTGCACCCAGGCCTCGTAGTTGGCACCGTTCGGTGCGCGGGTGAACGACCGCACGACCGGCCCCCGCACACCGGTGACCCCGCACAACCCCATCTCGGGCTCCCCGAGCCGAATACGCCTCGGCATCGTCCAGTAGATCTGGCAGGGATGGGCGTCCTTCGGTGTGACACCCTGACCGTTCTCACTCGTCATCGTCGGTGCGAGCCAGGGGAATACGCGAGCATCCAGCCACGGCTCCTCGCCCCTCAGCGCCTCCCAGCGTCGGTGGGAGAGCACGTTCAGCCAGACCCGTTCCCAAACCGCGGCCTCACGGTCGGGCATCACGAGCGTCGTCCAACGGTTCTCTCCCCGCGCTCCCTGGCGGTGCCCGCGCCCCCACCGCACGCCGAAAATGGCATCCGCGTAGAGCGCCATGGCAGCCACCGGAAGGGAGACGCTGGGGGGCACCGCACGCACCCAGCGGGTCAGGTCCGCGGACTTCTTCTGGGCGTTCTCACCCGGGTTCTCGGGCAGGAGCAGCGAGAGGGCGACAGGGTCCCCCGCGAGCCCCTCGTACTCCTGCAAGAAGGCCGTCTTTCCGAACAGCTCGAACGCATGGTTGAAGGGAGCGAACCAGTCGGACAGGTCGGCTGGCGGCCCGGCACGCAGACGAGCCCAGGTGGATTCATCCGGGCAGCGTGCAGGGTCGCGCACGATGGCCGTCTGCAGGAGACCGATGAGGAGCTGGTAGCAGGCTGAGTCGAAGTCTGGCCGGGGCCAAGCCAGGCTCCGGGCCGTCAACGCCTGCGCGGGCGTCGCGGGGCCCCGGTCGGTCGGGATCCACGGTTCGCAGAGGAGATTCACAGGAAGGCTTCCTGGCGCACGCCAAACGTGCGGCGGGAGGGGCTGAGGAGCAGGTCCCGGCGCTCGCGCACCTGGGCTGCGGCCACCGGCCCCCCCGGGATACGGACGTCCCAACAGAGCCTGCCGGTGGGTTCGAGCACCTCCGCCAGGTGCTGTGCGTCCTTCACCTGCGGACGCAAGGGAGCGGCGAGCAGGCAGCCACGGCGTCCAGCGTAGAGGGGGTACACGGGCTCTTCCAGGGCCCGAGCGAGGTCCTCCGGGGAGGGGTCGGGATGGTCCGTCAGCGGCCACACGGCCACCGACCACGACCCATCGGCGATGTACTCGCGCCGGGTGATGTTGGTCCAGGGGACCCCATCGGGGTTCACGGCCTGCAGTTCCTCGGCGCGGGTGCCTGCGGCACGGCCCTTTAACGCCGGCTCATGCGGTGTTTGCACCGTGTGGTAATCCCACAAGCGCTCGCCCTCGCGCTCGACCCGCACGGCCAGGGTGTAGGTGGCCGCCAACCGCGAGAGGCGCTCATCCGTGCGCGCATACCCGAGGGCAGCGCCGAGGAGACCCACCACCGCCGACCAGGTCGGCACGTCCTCGCTCGGACGTCGTGCCGCCCCCCCGACTCCCCAGGAGGCGAGTGGGGCAGCCAGGGTAAACACCAGGACCTGCGGCATCAGGCGCCCCGGCCCGCCACCACGGCGGCGCGCGCGGCCTCGCAGACGGCATTCAAAGAACCCTGGTGGGCCGGCCCGTTGAAAATGACTGTCTCGCGAGGCTGCACCCGGCGAGCGAGGCGGACTTCCTCGGCGTAGGCTTCCAGCCGCTCGATGGATTCCTGCGTCAGTCCCATCTCGCGCCCACTGACGGGCACCTCGAAGGCGGCCATCAAGGAACAGGGGGCCTGCTCACCCACGTCGAGGCGCAGATACCGGGCCAGGCTGTGATGTGCAAACGTGCTCCGGTGCCCGCCCGGAGTGACCGTGGCGATGGCCTCGACGAGCCCCTCGACGCCGCGCGCAGCCGCCTCCCGATGGCCGCCCAGGTTCTTAACGAGGGCGTCGACATCGACCACCGCATATACGTAGTAGACACCGGCCCCGAACTCGACCTCGCCCATGCCAGCGGCCCCGGTGTCGGCGACGTTCAGATCGTCCACCGCAGTCCAGAAGTCATCCTCGATGCGAACCGCATTGGTGGTAAGCGCGTGCGCAACGGAGGCCGTCGCCTCCACGCCGACCGCCTTGTTGTCGGCCCGCATCCGCCCGAAGAGCGCCACGTCCAGCGCCTGCGTCGGCCTTTCGAGAGCCTCCAACTCCCCCTCTGTCGGAGCACGGTTCTTCGCTGCCAGTTGCGCGAGCAGTGCCTCCACGGCGGCCAACTCTTCCGGCCCGAGCACCACGACCTCGCTGGTGAGGAGCTTGTCCTTCTTGTCGGGGGACCCGAAGCCGGCGACGATTTTGGCGCTCGTCTCGGCCGCGAGCTTCTCCGCCATGCCGGCCGCCAGGAGCCTCTCCTGGACGATGTACCCCAGGCGTCGCGTACGGGTGGAGAACGAAGCGTCCACGGCCTGCATTGGCGCCGAGAGTCGCCAAGCCCGCTTCAAGGACTGCGAGGAAATCCGCTGGCGTTGGTGGCCGCCGAATACCGCGGTCTTCGGGCGGTTGGTCTCGTCGCGGTTGGGACAGGACGGCGGATAGGAAACCAACCCAGAGATCTCGATGCGCATCGACGCCTCCTTGGGGCGACCGTGTGGCGATTGTTGGGGGATAGCCGTGCCTCAGGCGCGACGCACGAGCAAGAGCCCACAGCCGAAGCGGCGGGCACGACCCACCCCCTGCACAAGGGCAAGGGCGAAGGACTCCTGATCCGTCACTCTGAGTTTGCCTTCGAAATCCATGACGCCCACGCTGATGCCGCGGGCGCGCAGTTGACCGTAATAGGAGACATGGCCATCCTCCAGTGCGAAACCGTGCCGCTCGCCCTGGCGCGAGAGCCACGCGAGCCCAAGCTCGTTGGCAACCTCCAGACGAGCGCGCGCGTCACCATGGGCTCGGGCATCCATGACAACGTCGTGGCGATGCCCCTCACGATAGACCGTGGCGTTCGCCCGCAGAACAAAGGCGAGCCGATCACCTTCGCGCAACTGCGGCGCAAAGGGCTTGCTCTCCACTCTCCACGCCGGATGATCAGGGAGCGGAGCCACCCCAGAGATGAGGAACGCGGGGCTCTGCGGTTCGAACCAACGGTACAGGAACGGTGCTCGTCCCCCTTGCGGGAAGAGCTGCCAGAGGAGCTGGTGCTCTCCGTAGGCTCCGCTTGCGAGCCAATGGCGGTATCGCGCTGCCCCTTCGGGGCGAAGCGCAACCCGCGAGATGAAAGCGCTCACCCCCTGCCCCCGGTGTAGTAGTCCATCGCCCACTGGCGACGGACATGGTCGCCCCAGTAGTAAACACCGGCTGCCAAGTCGGCGACGTTCGCCGACCCGCCGAGCAGTCGAAGAATCGAGCCAAGCTGCGCGGGCAGCTCATCGCGCACGGTCGTCTCCACGAGCCGGCGCATTCGGCCTTCCCGAACCACGCCACCACAGGCCGCAGCGACCGAGCGCCGGCCGTCATGGTCGCTCACTCGGGCAAGGAGGCTCGCGACCACGGCGAGGCGCCGCCAGTCCACGCCCGGCAGCGCGTTCAGCAACCGGGCGAACGCGGGCGAGAAAGCGACGTCCTCAGCCGGCGCCGCCCGCCGCAGCTCGGCCCGCTCGCCACGGCTCAGGTCTCGGTGCCAAGAAACGACTTTCGTCCAGTCAATCTCTTCTGCCACGTGTTTACCCCCACGGTCCACGTCCCCGGCAGCGTCCCCGGCGGTCTGCGCTACAAGGCGCCCGCCCTTCGGGCGCCACGCGAAGAAGCGCGTGCTCTACCGCCCATGGCGCACCGCCCCCCCCTTCCAAAGTCCCCAGTGGAACCGAGTCCGCGCAAGCGATTGTTGACCGGGATCAACTACCGCCTCCGCTGCTTCCCTAATGACGGCAACCTCGTGGGGACATCGTCTGAGAAGCCGCCACCGTCTTCCCTCGACCTAGCAGGCTGTTGAATTCCGGCGGTCCTGAAGGAAAATTTTCAAGACGCCCCCCCCGCCCTCTCCACCGCCGCCTTCGCGAGCGCGTTCCGCCGCCCGATCAGCTCGTCCAGCCGCGCCCGCTTCTCCGCAGGACTCAGCTCCGCCGCCCGCTGCACCCGGTCCATCTGGGCCCGGGTCTGGCTCATCCCCTCCGTCGCCCGCTTGAGCCCCGGCCGCGCCGCGAGCTTCTCGGAGTTCTCCTCCGCCAGCGCCCGCGCCTCCTCCCCCCGGCCCTCCTCCTGGAGCGTCCGCACCGTCCGGTAGAGCTCCTCGGCCTCGCGCGCCATCTCGTAGAGCTCGGTCCTATACCTCGTCGAGAAGGCCGGGGACTCGCGCACGAACGCCTTCACCACCGGCACCTCGTCCCAGCGGCGCTCCGCCCGGGGCGGTGCGCCCTCCGCCCAACGCACGGCGATGTCGGCCGCCTCCAGCGCGTAGGCCCCGAGCGCCCCGAGGTAGCCCCGCCACAGGTGCTCCAGCTGCTTCGGCGAGACCCCGGTCGCCTCCGAGGTGAAGGACCCGAGCGCGCGCATGCTGGCGCTGGTCGACTCGTCGTAGCGGGCGAAGGGCCGCTTGCCGGCATCCGCCAGCCCCTCGATGGGCCGGCCGGTGAAGGCATCCCGGTTGGCGTAGAGCTCGGCGAGCGGCTTCACGGCCTGGGGCACCGGGTCGAAGGCGAGCGTGTCGCGGATAGCCCAGAGGAGGCGCTCGAAGGAGGTCTTCGTGTCGTCGCGCCCGAGGAGGTTGCGGGCCACGCGCTCGGGCACGGTGCCGTAGAGGAGCCCGATCTCGAACGGCTTGGGCAGCCGCAGGTGCTGGGTCCCGCCCTGCCCGTCCGGGAGCCAGAAGTGCCAGTTCGCGTCCCGGTCCCACTCCTCGAGCGCCTCGTAGTCCTCCCGGTCGTGGTTCAACGCGAGGAGCGCGAGCGAGAAGAGCGCGATCAACGCCCCGCGGGCGAGGATCTGGGGCCGACTCAACGCCCCCCGCGCGCCCGAGCTTGTAGAGGCCCTGGAGCCGCGCGTTGAAGAACGGCAGCACGTCGCCCAAGAGGCGAAAGAGCGTCCAGTTGCCGCGCATCGAGTAGTCCATCAGGTCTTTGGCCTGGTAGGCAGCCTCGGTCGTGGAGCCGGTCGCGCGCAGGGTCGCCTCGAAGGTCGCCTCGCGGTTGGCGTTCTCGAGGGCATCCCCGAGGCTCCGGTACTTCTCCCAGAGCCGGGCGGGGGTGTCGAGGACGGTCGCGAGGTAGCGATCTGCGGCCGCCGCGTCGTAGCCCCGGGCCCGCAGCGCCCGGCGGATGGCGCGGGCGACCTCCCCCGGGTCCCCGGCGTTGACGTACCCGCCCATGAACGAGGCCCCGGCGAACATCATGTCCCTCAGCCCCCCGCTCTCGCGGAGCGTCTTCAGCGCCCCCCGCACGCTGTCCACCCCGGGGCGGAAGGCGTGCTCGGAGATGGTCCAGGCATGCAGCGCATCGCGCACGAAGTTCCGGAGCATGAAGGCCGGATCGGCGGTGACCGCCGCGGTCAGGAGCCGCTGGAAGGCCCGCAGCGGCTTCACCAGCCCCCCGAGGGCCTCCTGGCTCACCGCCGTGAGGCCGCGCAGGAGCGGCTCTTCACTTGCGTGCGCGGCACGAGTGCGCGGGCGAGCTCGGCGGCCGGGAGGGCCGCGTAAGCTGTTGAAGAGATTGCTGTTCTGGTGGTGGCTACGGGTGGGATCGAACCACCGACCTCAGCATTATGAGTGCCGCGCTCTAACCGGCTGAGCTACGTAGCCGCAGTGAAGGCTGCGAACGATATCGGAAAAGGCCTTCCGCGGGCAAGCGCCCGGCCAGGTCGAGGTCGGCGAAATCGAGTTCGACCCCATTTAGACGTTGAACCGGAAGTGGACCACGTCGCCGTCGGCGACGACGTACTCCTTGCCTTCCAGCCGCAGGCGGCCGGCCTCCTTGGCGCCTTGCTCGCCGCCGTAGCGGATGTAGTCGTCGTAGGCGATGACCTCGGCGCGGATGAAGCCGCGCTCGAAGTCGGTGTGGATCTTCCCGGCGGCCTGGGGCGCGGTGGCGCCGACGGGGATGGTCCAGGCGCGGACCTCCTTCGGGCCGGCGGTGAAGAAGGTCTGCAGGTGCAGCAGGCGGTAGCCGGCGCGGATGACCCGGTTCAGGCCCGGCTCCTCGAGCCCGAGGTCCGCCAGGAACTCCTTCTGCTCCGCGGGGGCGAGCTGGGCCAGCTCGGCCTCGATCTTGGCGCAGACCGCGACCACTTCGGAGCCCTCCTCCGCGGCGCGACGGGTGACGGCGTCGAGGAAGGGGTTGTCGTGGAAGCCGTCCTCGGCCACGTTGGCGAGGTAGAGGACCGGCTTCTGGGTGAGGAGGAAGAGCGGGCGCAGGAGCTCGGCCTCCTCGCGCGCGAGGTCCATGGAGCGCACGGGCCTGCCGGCGCCCAGGTGCTCCAGCACCCGCTCGAGGAGGGCCTTCTGGGCAAGCGCCTCCTTGTCGCCGGCCTTGGACGCCTTCGCCGCCTTCTGCAGGGCGCGCTCCACGGCCTCCAGGTCCGCGAGCTCGAGCTCGGTGTCGATCACCTCGATGTCCCCGAGCGGGTCGATCTTGCCGGAGACGTGGACCACGTCCGGGTCCACGAAGCAGCGCACCACGTGGGCGATGGCCTGGGTCTCGCGGATGTTGCCGAGGAACTTGTTGCCGAGGCCCTCGCCCCGGGAGGCCCCCGCCACCAAACCTGCGATGTCCACGAACTCCATCGTCGTGGCGATGACCTTTGCCGGCTTGACGATGGCCGCCAGCGCGTCCAGCCGCGCGTCGGGCATGGGCACCACACCCACGTTCGGGTCGATGGTGCAGAAGGGGTAGTTCTCGGCCGGGATCTGGTTGGCCGTGAGCGCGTTGAAGAGCGTCGATTTGCCGACGTTGGGAAGACCGACGATGCCGCAGCGAAAGCCCATGGTGACGACGCGTCCCCTTTCCTAGTCCAAGCCTGGTCCAAGCCTGGTCCAAGCCTGGTCCGAGCCTCTGGCCTCCGGCGAAGGCTTACCCCTCCCCGGTACCCTTGCCCTCCCCGGTACCCTTGCCCTCCCCCTCCGCGGCCGGCGGGCGGGGCCTGGCGTTCAACAGATTCATCACCCGTGCCGCGTCACCGGACGCGATGCGCGGAAGAAGCTCGAGCGCGCGGCCGATCGACTCGTGGATCAGGCGCGCCTCCTCGGCCAGGGGGCGGTTCAGCACGTAGCTCACCACGTCACCCCCGGGCCCCGGGTGGCCGACCCCCACCCGCAGGCGCAGGAAGTCGTCGCTGCCCAGGCAGGCCAGGATGTCGCGCAGCCCGTTGTGGCCGCCGTGGCCGCCGCCCCGCTTGAGGCGCACGGTGCCCGGCGGCAGGTCCAGGTCGTCGTGGACCACCAGGACCTGCTGGGGGTCCAGGCGGTAGAAGCCGGCGAGGGCCGCCACCGACTGGCCGCTGTGGTTCATGAAGGTCTCGGGCTTGAGCAGCCAGACCCGGCCGCCGATGTCCGCCTCGGCGACCTCGCCCAGGAACTTCGCCGCGCGGCGAAAGACGAGCCTCCGGTCCGCCGCCAGGCGGTCCAGGAACCAGAACCCCGCGTTGTGGCGCGTGTCCGCGTAGCGGGGCCCGGGATTCCCGAGCCCCGCCACGAGCGCGAGGGCCGCAGCCACGCCGGCCCGGCAGCCCCGTTACGGCGCAGGGGTGGGAGTGGCCGCCGCTTCCGCGGCAGGCGCTTCCTCGCCGCCGTGGGGACGGGCCACCATCACCACCGGCCGGTCGGTCTCCTCGCTGACGGGGTGGGAGAGCTCGACCCCGGCCGGTAGCACCAGCTCGGAGAGGCGCACGCCCTGGCCCAGCTCGACGCCCGCCAGGTCGACGGCGATGAACTCCGGCAGGTCCTTCGGCAGACAGCCCACCTCCACCTCGGTGGCCAGGCGGTGGACGACGCCGCCGGCCTTGAGCCCCACGCAGGCCTCTTCGTTGATGAAGTGCAGCGGCACGCGCATGTGCAGACGGCGGCTGGCGCTGACCCGCTGCAGGTCCACGTGCAGGAGCTGGCGCTTGTAGGGGTGGCGGTGAATGTCCTTCAGCACCACGCTCTGGGTCTCCGACCCGAGGTTCAGGGTCAGCACGTGCGAATAGAAGGCCTGGTTCTCCAGCCGGCGGTTCAGCTCGTTCTGGATGAGCGTGACCGGCATCGGCTCATCGTCTCCGCCGTAGACAATCGCCGGGACCTTGCCGTCACGGCGCAGGCGGCGGCTCGCACCTTTCCCCACGTCGGCCCGGCGCTCGGCGCTCAGCTCGAACTCGTTCATGCCCCTTCTCCCGTAGTACTCCACACGCCGTCTCGCGACGGCCAAACCGCCTCCCCGCGACCAGGGAGACGCCAATCGAAACCTGATCGGACCCTGGTCCGACCCTGGTCGACGCCCGATCCAAACCTAATCGACGAACAGCGAGCTCACCGACTCTTCGGTGCTGATCCGGCGCATGCTCTCGGCGAGCATCTCGGCGATGCTGAGCTGGCGCACGCGCTCGCAGCGCTCGGCCTCGGGCGCGAGGGGGATGGTGTCCGTCACCACCAGCTCGTCCAGCACCGAGGCCTCGAGGTTCTTCACCGCGGGGCCCGAGAGCACCGGGTGCGTGCAGTACGCGACCACCTTGCGGGCGCCCGCCTGCTTCAGCGCCCGGGCGCCCTCCGTGAGCGTGCCGGCGGTGTCCACCAGGTCGTCGACGATGATGCAGTCCCGGTCCTCCACGTCGCCGATCACGTGCATCACCCGGGCCTCGTTCGGGCGGGGGCGGCGCTTGTCGATGATGGCGAGCTCCGCGTCGTCCAGGCGCTTGGCGAGCGCCCGGGCCCGCACCACGCCGCCCACGTCCGGGGAGACGACCCGGATCCGGCTCGACATGTGCCGGCGCCAGATGTCGCCGAGGAGCACGGGCGAGGCGTACACGTTGTCCACCGGCACGTCGAAGAAGCCCTGGACCTGGTCGGCGTGGAGGTCGATGGTGAGGACGCGGTCCGCACCCACCACCCCGACCATCCGGGCCACGACCTTGGCCGTGATCGGCACCCGCGCCGAGCGCGGGCGGCGGTCCTGGCGCGCATAGCCGAAATAGGGGAAGACCGCCGTGATCCGCCGGGCCGAGGCCCGCCGGAGGGCGTCCACCATGACCAGCGCCTCCATCAGGTTGTGGGCGGTGGGGGCGCAGGTGGACTGGACCACGAAGACGTCCTTGCCCCGGACGTTCTCCATGATCTCCACCATCACCTCGCCGTCGCTGAAGGTGCCCACGACGGCCTTGCCGAGCGCCATGTTCAGGTGCCGAGCGAGCGCTTCCGCCAGGGGATGGTTGGAGTTCCCCGCGAAGACCATCATGGAGCTGCCGTCAGACACTGTCCCCCCCCGAGAAGGCACGGTTGCGTAGAGCTGGGGCGCCAGGATTCGAACCTGGGAATGCCGGAACCAAAATCCGGTGCCTTACCACTTGGCCACGCCCCATCAGTGGGCCGGCGCGGCGCCGGCCGTGAGCAGCAGGGACACGTTGCGCCCCCTCGCCACGAAGCCGCGCCAGGGTGGCGGCAGGTCCGCCGCGAGCGCCCGGGCCTGGGCCTCGCTCCCCAGCACGGCGAACACGCAGGCGCCGGTCCCCGTCATGCGGGCCGTCGCCCGGGCCTCCAGCCAGCGCAGCGCCTGGTCGACGGGCGGATGGCACCGGCGCACCAGGGGCTCGCAGTCGTTGCCCGCCGCCGCGAGCAGCCCGGCGACGGTCGCAGCGGGCAGCCCGCCCTCGGCTGCGTGGAAAAGACCGCGTATTTTCAGGAGGGGGCTATCGCGTGTCAATTGCGGATCGGCGAAGACGGCCGCCGTGGACACCGCGCAGCCGGGGTCGACGACGAGGTACCAGGGCTCGTCGAGGGCGACCGGCTCGAGCACCTCGCCCACCCCTTCGGCCCAGGCGGCGTGCCCGCGCACGAACACCGGCACGTCCGCCCCCAGGCGCAGGCCGACGGCCGCGAGCCGCTCCACGCCGAGGCCGAGCCCCCAGAGCCGGTCGAGGGCCACCAGCGTGGTCGCCGCGTCCGAGCTGCCGCCCCCGAGCCCGCCGCCCGCGGGGATGCGCTTGCCGACGGCGAGGTCCACGCCGAGCCCTGTGCCGGTCTCGGCCTGGAGGAGGCGGGCCGCACGGACCACCAGGTCCTGCTCGGGCGGCACCTCCGCGAGGCCGGAGACCCGGTGCACGGCCCCGTCCCCGCGCACGCGGAGCTCCACCTCGTCCGCGAGGTCCAGGAACTGGAACACCGTCTGCAGGGAGTGGTAGCCGTCGGGCCGCCGGCCGGTGACGCGCAGGAAGAGGTTGAGCTTGGCCGGCGCCGGCCAACGGGAGGCCGTCACGAGCCGCCGAGGTCCCAGCGGTTCACGACGATCTTCGCCCGCACGTCCTCGCGCTCGAACTCCACCCGCGCCGGCAGGGGCACCGGCTGCTGGGGGAGCCAGGCGAGGTAGCGCACCTCCCACCCGTCCTGGGAGAGGCCGGCGGGCCGCCCCTCGCCGTCGACCAGGCCCCGGGCCCAACCGACATCGGGGTCCGCGAGGCCGAGCAGCCAGTAGCGCAGGCCGCGCACCGGCACCCACCAGCCGAGGCGCTCCTGCATCAGGGTCTCGGGGCTCACCGCCGAGTAGGACGCGCCCGTCCCGGTGCGCAGGGTGACCTCGGAGGGACCGCCGGCGATCTCCACGCCCCCCTGGCCGAGGGGGCCGAGGAGGCGGATCCGGTAGTCTTCGCCCTCCTGGCGCCAGACGAGGCTCGCGTGCCAGGCCTGCTCGCCGGACTGCACCGAGAGCCGGCCGACCGCCTGCCACTCGGAGAGCGGCTCGAGGGCGGTGCGCCGGGAGTCGAGGACCGCCCGGGCGGCCAGCTGGTCGGGCGTCAGCAGGAACGGCGCGCAGGCCTCGACTGCCAGCGCGGCGAGCCCCAGGGCCAGCAGGCGGAAGCCACGGAGGGGGCTCACGGCGCGAGACGGCGCATCAGCTCGGTGATGCGCTTGTTGCCCGGCTCGCGCTTCAACACCGCGTCCCACACCTGCCGCGCGCCGGCCTCGTCACCGCTCGCCCACAGGACCTCGCCCAGGTGGGCCGCGACCTCCACGTCGTCGCTCTGGGCCGCGGCCCGGCGCAGGTACTCGAGCGCCTCGGGGAGGCGCCCCAGCCGGAAGAGCACCCAGCCCATGCTGTCCTGGATGTAGTAGTCGTCGGGGCGCTGGGCGAGTGCCCGGACGATGAGGTCGTGGGCCTCCTGGTAGCGGTCGGTGCGGTCGGCGAGGGTGAAGCCGAGGGCGTTCAGCGCCTGCACGTGGTTGGGGTCCCGGGACAGGATGGCGCGCAGGTCCGCCTCGAGGAGGTCCAGGCGGTCGAGCTTCTCGCCCACCATCGCGCGGGCGTAGAGCAGGTCGGCGTCGTCCGGGAACTCCTGGAGCGCTAGGTCGTGCACTGTGAGCGCGTCCTGCAGGCGCCCCGCGTCCACCAGCAACTCGGCCTCCACGAGGACGAGGCGCACGCGGTCCTTGCCGTTCGAGGTCTCCACGCTCTGCAGCCGCTGGCGGGCCTCGTCGAGGCGGCCCTGGCGCGCGAGCAGCACGCCGAGGCGCACCTGGGCGTCCACGAGGTTGTCGCCCTGCTCCACCTGGCCGTACCAGCTGATCGCCTCGTCCACCCGGCCCCGGGCCTCGGCGACGTGGCCGAGGTAGAACCGGGCGGTGTTCTGGCGGGCGCCGCGCACCGACAGGGACCGCAGGTGGCGCTCGGCCTCGTCGAGCTTCTCGGTCTGCAGGTACAACAGCGCGAGGGCGTGGCGGGCATCGCCGTTGTCGGGGTGGGCGTCGACCACGCGCTGGAACTCCGCGATCGCGTCCTCGTAGCGCTTGTCCGCGACCAGCAGGCGGCCGTGGGCGACCCGCAGGGCGGTCTCGCCCGGGCGCCGGGCGAGCGCCCCGGCGAGGAGGTCGATGCCCTCCCGGGCCTTGCCCTGGGTCTGCAGGACCTGGGCGTAGAGCAGGACGGTGCCCGGGTCGTCGGGGCGGCTCTGCAGGACCTGCTGCAGGATGGAGGCCGCGCGCTCGAGCTTGCCCCCGCGGGCGGCGAGGCTCGCGAGGGCGGACTGGGCGAGCGGGTCGGACTCCTGCCCCGCGACGAAGCGCTCCATCGCAGCGAGGGCCAGTTCCTGGTCGCGCTCGCGGGAGAGCATCTCCACCAGCAGCGAGTAGGTCTGGGCGGGCGTCGTCTTGAGGAGCCCGAAGAGCACCCGCATCTCGGTGACGGCGTCCTCCACCCGCCGGGCCCGCAGATAGATCCCGGCGAGCACGCGGCGGGCCTCGTGGCTCTCGGGGGCCACCTCGACCCAGAGCCGGGCGGCCTCGAGCGTCGCCGCGTCGTCCTCGGCCGCCGCAGCGATGCGCACCGCGCGTTCCACCACCTCGGGGTCTCGCGTCTCGCGGGCCACCGCCAGGTAGTGGGTGGCGGACACGTCGAGCTGCCCCCGCCGACCGGCCATCTCGGCGACGAGCAGGCGGTAGACGAGGCTCTTCTCGACCGGGGTACGGCTGCGCGGGGCCGGCGCGGGCGCCAGCGCGCTGTCCGGCGGGGTCACGGCTTGCGCGGGGGCGGCCTCCGGCGCGGGCACGGCCTCCGACCCGGGGGCCTGGGGCGAGCCGAGCGCGGCGCAGCCCGCGACCACGAAGAGCGCGAGGAGGGGTGGGGAGAAACGCGCGAGGGCTTGGTCCAGGGCTAGGGGCATCGGGACGCGTCCGGCTGAGGCTCGGCGTGGGAGACGGCGCGGCGGGCCTGGTGGAGGTGAGTCCGGCGAGACACTAGCGCAGCGGGACGGGCCGGTGCAAGGCAAGGGGCGCCCCGTCTGGCGCACGCGCCCGGCTTGTGTTGCTCGGCTGCATCTCTCACAATGCGGTGCTCCACAGCCGGCCTCCAGTATGTTGCTGTTTACACTCGGCATAAACCACAAGACGGCGCCGGTCGCGATCCGCGAGCGGGTGAGCTTCGCCCCCGATCGGGTGGGCGAGGCCCTGCGCGACCTCGTGAACAGCGCCGGCGTGGAGGAGGCGTTGATCCTCTCCACCTGCAATCGGACCGAGGTGTACTGTGAGGCCCCGAAGGCCGACGTGAACGACGCGGTGGACTGGTTCGGGCGCTATCACCGCCTGGGCCGCGACGAGGTGGGGCCCTACCTCTACACCCACAACGGGCGCTCCACCGTGCAGCACCTGCTGCGGGTGGCGAGCGGCCTCGACTCCATGGTGCTCGGCGAGCCCCAGATCCTCGGGCAGGTCAAGGACGCCTACCGCCGGGCGACGCAGGCGGGCACCATCGGGCGGGTGCTCGGGCGGCTCTTCCAGCACACCTTCGCGGTGGCCAAGCAGGTGCGCACGGACACCGCCATCGGCGCGAGCCCCGTGTCGGTCGCCTTCGCCGCGGTGCGCCTGGCGCAGCAGATCTTCACCGACCTCGGCGCCCAGTCCGCGCTGCTTATCGGCGCAGGCGAGACCATCGAGCTCGCCGGGCGCCACCTGCGCCAGCAGGGGATCGGGCGGGTCATCGTCGCCAATCGCACGGTGGAGAACGCCCTGCGCCTCGCGGGCGAGCTCGGCGGCTACGCCATCGGACTGCCGGACCTCGGCCGGCACCTGCCCGAGGCCGACATCGTGGTCGCCTCCACCGCGAGCCCGACCGCGGTCCTGGACCGGGCGACCGTGGAACAGGCGGTGCGGGCACGGCGCCGGCGCCCGATGCTGATGATCGACCTCGCGGTGCCGCGGGACATCGAGCCCGAGGTCGCGGAGCTGGAGGACGTCTACCTCTACACGGTGGACGACCTGGAGGCGGTGATCGAGGAGAACCGCCGCTCCCGCCAGGAGGCCGCCGCCGAGGCCGAGGACATCATCGACACGGAGGTCTCGCACTTCATGGGCTGGCTGCACGCCCAGTCGGCGGTGCCCTCCATCTGCGAGTACCGCACGGTGGCCGAGGGCATGCGCGACGAGGTCCTCGCCAAGGCCCAGCGGATGCTGGCCCGCGGGGCCGACCCCGCGCAGACGGTGCTCTTCCTCGCCCGCACCCTCACCAACAAGCTCGCCCACGGGCCCTGCGTTCAGCTGCGGCGAGCGGGCTTCGAGGGGCGGCAGGACCTGCTGGACGCCGGCCGGGAGATCCTCGGACTGGCGCCGACCGAGCCCCGGGACTGAGGCGGTGAAGAGCTCCCTGCGCGAGCGGCTCGAGACCCTCGACGAGCGCCTCGAGGAGGTGAGCGCGCTGCTCGCCGACCCCGAGGTGATCGGGGCCCAGGAGCGCTTCCGGGCGCTGTCCCGCGAGTACGCCGAGCTCGAGCCGCTGGTGGCCACCTACCGCCGCTACCGCGGCGTCGGGGCCGAGCTCCTGGCCGCGCGGGAGATGCAGGCCGACGCCGACCCGGAGCTGCGGGAGCTCGCCGCGGAGGAGGTCGAGCAGGCGACCCGCCGGCACGAGGAGCTCGACCAGGAGCTGCAGCGCCTGCTGCTGCCCCGGGACCCCGCCGACGAGCGCAACCTCTTCGTCGAGATCCGCGCCGGGACGGGTGGCGACGAGGCGGCGCTGTTCGCGGGCGACCTCTTCCGGATGTACTCGCGCTACGCCGAGGCCCGGGGCTGGGAGGTGGAGGTGCTCAGTGCGAGCCCCGGGGAGCACGGGGGCTACAAGGAGCTCATCGCGCGGCTCATCGGCCGCGGGGCCTATTCCAGGATGAAGTTCGAGTCGGGCGGCCACCGGGTGCAGCGGGTGCCCGAGACCGAGGCCCAGGGCCGCATCCACACCTCCGCCTGCACGGTCGCGGTGCTGCCCGAGGCCGACGAGATGGAGGCGGTGAGCATCAACCCGGCCGACCTGCGGGTGGACACCTACCGGGCCTCCGGGGCCGGCGGCCAGCACGTCAACAAGACCGACTCGGCGATCCGGCTGACGCACCTGCCCAGCGGGATCGTCGTCGAGTGCCAGGACGAGCGCTCCCAGCACAAGAACCGGGCGCGGGCCATGGCGCTCCTGCAGGCCAGGCTCTACGCCGCGGAGCGCGACCGGCGCGCGGCCGAGGAAGCGGCCACCCGCAAGAGCCTCATCGGCAGCGGGGACCGCTCCGAGCGCATCCGCACCTACAACTTCCCCCAGGGCCGGGTGACCGACCACCGGATCAACCTGACCCTGTACCGCCTGCAGGACGTGCTCGACGGGGGTCTCGACGCCCTGGTCGACCCCCTCGTCGCCGAGCACCAGGCCGAGCAGCTCGCCGCCATCGGCGGCTGAGGCCGTGGAGACCCTCGGCGCCGCCCTCGCCCGCGCGGCCCGCCTCCTGGCCGGCCGGCACGAGAGCGCCCGCCTCGACGCCGAGGTGCTGCTGGCCCACGCGCTGGGGCGCGACCGCGCCTATCTCTACGGGCACTCGGACGAGCCCCTCGACGCGGAGACCCGGGCCCGCTTCGCCGCACTCGCGGCCCGGCGGGCGGGGGGGGAGCCGGTCGCCTACCTGGTGGGCCGGCGGGAGTTCTGGTCCCTCGACCTCGAGGTCGCGCCCGGCACCCTGATCCCGCGCCCGGAGACCGAGACCCTGGTGGCGGGCGCGCTGGAGCGCATCCCCGCCGACGCCCCGCTCCGGGTCGCCGACCTCGGCACCGGCAGCGGGGCGGTCGCCCTCGCCCTCGCGCGGGAACGCCCGCAGGCCTTCGTGGTCGGGGTCGAGCGGTCCGCGCGCGCCCTCGCGGTCGCCGCGGCCAACGTCCGCCGCCTCGCCCCCCGGGGGGTCCGCCTGGTGCGGGGGGACTGGTGCGAGCCCTTCGCGGAGCACTCGCTCGACGTCGTCGTCACGAACCCCCCCTACGTGGCGGAGGACGACCCGCACCTCGGCCGGGGCGACGCGGCTTTCGAGCCCCGGGAGGCGCTCGTCGGGGGTCCGGACGGGCTCCAGGCGGTCCGGCGCATCGCCCGCTCCGCCCCGGCGCACCTGCGCCCGGGGGGCTGGCTGCTCCTGGAGCACGGGGAGGACCAGGGCCCGCGGGTGCGCGAGACCCTCTGCCGCTTCGGCTACCGGGACGTGCGCACGCTCGCGGACCTCGCCGGCCGGGACCGCGTGACCGAGGGCCACCGCCCGTGAACCGGGAGAGCCGGTGAACCGGGAAGAGCTCCAGCGCTACCGCCGGCACCTCCTGCTCCCCAGCATCGGTGAGCGGGGACAGGAGCGGCTGCTGGCCTCGCGGGTGCTGCAGGTGGGCGTGGGCGGCCTGGGCTCGCCCCTCGCGCTCTACCTGGCCGCGGCGGGGGTGGGCCAGCTGACGCTGGTGGACCCCGACCGGGTCGACCTCTCCAACCTGCAGCGCCAGGTCATCCATCGGACCCCCGACATCGGGCGCCCGAAGGTCGAGTCGGCGCGCGACCGGCTGGCCGCCCTGAACCCCGGGGTGCGGGTCGTGCCCGTCCCGCGGGCCCTGGAGGGGGAAGAGCTCCTCGCGGCCGCCCGGGCGGCGGACGTGGTGGTCGACGCGACCGACAACTTCGCCGCCCGCTTCGCCGTGAACGCCGCCTGCGTCGAGGCCCGCCGCCCCCTCGTCTCCGGCGCCGTGACGCGCTGGGAGGGCCAGGTGACGGTGTTCCGCGCGGACCAGGGCGGCGGCCCCTGCTACCGGTGCCTGTACCCCGAGGGCGGCGAGGGCAGCGAGGGCGCCGAGGGCGCCGAGGGCGGCGCGGGCGGCGCGGGCGGCGCGGGCGGCGAGGGCGGCGCGCCCGACGGCGCGCCCGGTGTCGTCGGCCCGGTCGTGGGGATCGTGGGCTCGGTGCAGGCGACGGAGGTCCTCAAGGTCCTGCTCGGGGCCGGGGAGACCCTCGCCGGCCGGCTCCTGGTCCTCGACGCCCTCTCCATGGAGTGGCGCACCCTGCGCCTGCGCCGCGACCCGGCCTGCCCGGTCTGCGGCCCCCGCGCGCCCTAGGACGGCGGGCGCCAGGCGAGGTCGAGGTCGCGGGCGGCGCGGACGTCGTCGAGGCGGCGCACCGGGGTCGTGTAGGGGGCGCCCTTCAGGAAGTCGGGACGGGTGCGCGCGGCCTCCAGGATCTCGACCATGGCCGCGACGAAGGCGTCGAGGGTCTCCCGGGCCTCGGTCTCGGTCGGCTCGATCAGCAGGCACTCCGGGACCAGCAACGGGAAGTAGGTGGTCGGGGCGTGCTGGCCGCAGTCGAGGAGCCGCTTGGCCACGTCCATGGTGTTCACGCCCGTCTCCCGCACCAGGCGCTTCAGCGTCACCGCGAACTCGTGGGTCGCCCGGCGCTCGGGGAAGGCCAGCTCGAAGCCGGCGTCGGCCAACCGGCGGGCCAGGTAGTTGGCGTTGAGGGTGGCGTACTCGGCGACCCGGGGCATGCCCTCGCGCCCGAGCAGGCGCGCGTACACGTAGGCCCGGAGCAGGATCCCCACGTTGCCGGCGAAGGCCGAGAAGCGGCCGATGCTCCGGGGGCAGTCCTTCTCGGCGAGCCAGCGGTAGCGCCCACCCTCGCCCTCGCCCTCGCCATCACCCTCGCGCGCGACCCGCGGCACCGGCAGGAACGGGGCGAGCCGCTCGCTCACCCCGACCGGGCCCGCGCCCGGCCCGCCGCCACCGTGGGGCGTCGAGAAGGTCTTGTGCAGGTTCAGGTGCACCACGTCGAAGCCCATGTCGCCCGGGCGCACCTTCCCGAGGATGGCGTTGAAGTTGGCCCCGTCGTAGTAGAGCAGCCCGCCGGCCTCGTGGACCGTGCGGCCGATCGCCTCGATGCCCCGCTCGAAGACGCCGAGGGTCGAGGGGTTGGTGAGCATGATCCCCGCCGTCTGGGGACCCACCGCCTCGCGCAGGGCCGCCGCGTCCACGTCGCCGTGGCGGTCCGTCGGCACCTCCCGGACCCGGTACCCGCACATGGCGGCGCTCGCCGGGTTGGTCCCGTGGGCGGCGTCCGGCACCAGGATCTCCACCCGCTCCCGGTCTCCGCGGGCCTCGTGGTAGGCGCGGATCATGGCGACTCCCACCAGCTCGCCCTGGGCGCCCGCCATCGGCGCGAGCGACACCTCGGCCATGCCGGTGACCGCCTTCAGGATCTCCTGCAGGTCGTACAGGCACGCGAGCACGCCCTGGCTGTGGGAGGGCGGCGCCGCGGGGTGGCGGTCGAGGAACCCCGCCAGGCTGGCGAGCCGGTGACAGGCCCGCGGGTTGTACTTCATCGTGCACGACCCGAGCGGGTAGAAGTGGGTGTCGATGGAGAAGTTCTTCTGGGACAGGCGCGTGTAGTGGCGCACCGCCTGAAGCTCCGAGACCTCGGGCAGCGCGGGCGGCGTCTCGCGCAGGAAGCGCTCCGGGATGTCGGGCGTGTCACCGGCGCCCGGGGCGATCTGCGTCCCCGTGTGCCGGCCGGGGCGCGACTGTTCGAAGATCAACACCGTGGCGCACCTCGACGGCGGACGGGCCGGCAGCTGCGGACTCGGGCTCGGGCGAGGCCTGGCGTGAGGGGGCTCACAGCGCAGCGATGGCCTTCTCGTAGTCCGGCTCCTGGAGGATCTCCGGCACGAGCTCGGTGTAGACGACGCGGTCGTGGGCGTCGAGGACCACCACGGAGCGCGCGGCGATGCCGGCGAGCGGGCCGTCGGTGATCAGCACGCCGTAGTCCTTGGCGAAGCTGCGCGAGCGCATCATCGACAGCGTTACCACGTTGTCGATGCCCTCGGTCGAGCAGAAGCGCCCGGCGGCGAACGGCAGGTCGGCGGAGACGATGAGCACCGCGACGTCGCCGCGGCCTCGGGCGTGCTCGCTGAACTTCCGGGTCGAGATCGCGCACACCGGCGTGTCGAGACTCGGCACGATGTTCAGCAGCTTGCGCTTGCCGGCGAAGTCCGCGAGGCCCGTGTCCCGCAGGTCCTTGTCGACCAGCCGGAAATCCGGGGCCTGGCTGCCCACCGCGGGCAGGTCGCCGTTCGTGTGGATGGGGTTCCCTTTCAGGGTGACGGTCGCCATGGGGGATGCTCCTCAGGTTGGGGTTGTCGCAGGCTCTCCGGTCCGGGGGGCGCCTCCGGCAGACCGCGCCAGGACCTCTTGCAGGAGGTGCAGGTAGGCCGCGCGGTCCTCGGCCGTGCGCTTCTCGGTGGCGCAGACCAGGATGCAGTCCTTCAGCTCCGGGTACTCGTCCTCCAGGGGATAGCCGGCCAGCACGTTCTCGGCCGCCATCGCCGCCAGCACCGCGTGGGCCGGGGCGGGCAGCCGCAGTACCGCCTCGTGGAAGAAGGGTCCCTGGAACACCCACTGCACGCCGGGGATGCCCGCGGCCCGGCGCGCCAGGTCGGCGGTGTTGCGGTGGCTCGCGCTCGCCGCGGCGCACAGCCCCTGGGGCCCGGCGACGGCCATGTGGATCGCGGCCGCGGTCGCCATCAGCCCCTGGTTGGTGCAGATGTTGGAGGTCGCCTTGGAGCGCCGGATGTGCTGCTCCCGGGCCTGCAGGGTGAGCGTGTAGCCCGGGCGCTCGTCGAGGTCCACGGTGCGCCCGACGATGCGCCCCGGCATCTGGCGCACGAGGGCACGCTTGCAGGAGAGGAAGCCGAAGTAGGGCCCGCCCGAGGAGAGCGGCGCCCCGAGAGGCTGCCCCTCGCCGCAGGCGATGTCCGCCCCGCCGCCGCCCCACTCGCCCGGGGGGCGCAGCAGGGCGAGCGCGAGCGGGTTCACCAGCCCCACCACCAGCAGGCCGTGGCGGTGCGCCCACTCGGTGAGCGCGTCCACCTCCTCCAGGACCCCGAAGAAATTGGGCTGGGGGACCACCAGCGCGAAGGCCCCTTCAGGGTCGAGGGCCTCGAGCGCGGCGGGGTCGACCCGCCCGTCGGCGGCCCCGTAGGGCAGCTCGGACACCTCGATGCCCTGGTGCCGGACGATGGTGTGAGCCACGCGCCGGTAGGCGGGGTGCACGGTGCTCGGCACCAGCACCCGCCGGGCCCCGCCCTTGCGCGAGACCCGTGCGGCCATCAGCACCGCCTCGGCGAGCGCGGTGGCCCCGTCGTAGAGCGAGGCGTTGGCGGTGTCGAGCCCCGTCAGCGCCGTCACCATCGACTGGAACTCGTAGAGGAGCTGCAGCGTCCCCTGGCTCGCCTCGGCCTGGTAGGGCGTGTAGGCGGAGTAGAACTCGCCGCGCGCCGCGATCTCCCAGACCGCGGCCGGCACGTAGTGGTCGTAGGCCCCGGCGCCGATGAAGCAGAGCGCGCCCGCGTCGTCGGCGGCCCGCGCCTGCATCAGCCGCGTCACCTCGAGCTCCGAGAGCGCGCCCGGCACACGCTCCAGCCCGGCGGACCGCAGCCCGGGCGGGATCTCGGCGAACAACTCGTCGACGCTCTCGACCCCGACCGCGCGGAGCATCTCGCGCAGGTCTTCGGGGGTGTGCGGGATGTAGCTCACCCGGTCACGCCCTCGAGCCGCCTATTCGTTCTCGGAGTCCAGCACGGCCTGGTAGCCCTCGCTGTCGAGCAGCGCCCCGATCTCGCCCGGGTCCTCCGGGGCGAGCCGCACCAGCCAGCCGTCGCCGTAGGGGTCGGCGTTCACCTGCTCGGGCGCGTCGGCCAGCGCCGTGTTGACGGCGACCACC
This sequence comes from Gammaproteobacteria bacterium, assembly GCA_017999615.1. NCBI lineage: Bacteria > Pseudomonadati > Pseudomonadota > Gammaproteobacteria > Gammaproteobacteria bacterium. The sequence goes on from JAGNLM010000013.1 coordinate 43,963, forward strand.
CGGCCGCCGATCGGGCTGAAGATGTCGGAAGCCGCCTTCACCGATTCCACCACCCCGAGCGATTCGTTCGCCTGCAGGGACGCCCCGGGCTCGGGGAGCTCCACGTACACGAGGTCGCCCAACTGGGCCTGGGCGTGGTCGGTGATCCCCACCGTCACCGTGCCGTCCTCCTCCTGGCGCACCCACTCGTGGGAGTCGTTGTAGCGCAGCTCTTCCGGTATGTGGCTCATTCGCGGTCACCCCCAATGAAAGATGTCGAATTCGAGGCGCCCGCCGGGCGGCGCGTCCGCCCGGGGCGCCGGAGCCGGCGCATGCCCGCCTGCTACACCAGGGGCTTGCCGAAGCGCACGAAGGGCGGGACCACCCGCCTCGCCGGCACTCGCCGCCCCCGGATCTCCACCTCGACCGGCCCGCTCGCGGCCGAGCTCACCCGCGCGAGACCGATGGAGCGTCCGAGCGTGGGCCCGAACCCCCCGCTCGTGACGACGCCCTCCGGGGCCCCGCCGACGAGGACCACCTGGCCGGCGCGCATCACCCCGGGCCCCTCGAGCAGCAGGCCCGTCAGGCTCCGGGCAGGCCCCGCGGCACGCTGGGCCTCGAGGGCCTCGCGCCCCACGAACTGACGCTCGGCGGGCATCCAGGCGACGGTCCAGGCGAGTCCGCTCTCGAGGGGCGAGGTCTCCTCGTCCATGTCCGCGCCGTACAGGTTGAGGCCCGCCTCCAGGCGCAGGGTGTCCCGGGCGCCAAGGCCCGCGGGCCGCGCCCCGGCCCCGAGGAGACGGTCCCAGAGCCCCGGGGCCTCCCCCGCGGGCAGCATGACCTCGTAGCCGTCCTCACCCGTGTAACCGGTGCGGGCCACGAACCAGGTGCCGAGGGACCCGGCCTGGAAGCGGCCGAGGGACGCGGCCTCCCCGGCGAGCGGCGCGTCCAGCAGGCCGTGCACCGTGTCCCGGGCGAGCGGGCCCTGGACGGCAATCATCGCCAGGTCGCGGCGCTCGTCGAGCTGTACGGAGAAGCCCGCGCCCAGCCTCTCGAGCCAGGCGAGGTCGTGCGCCCGCGTGGCGGCGTTCACGACCAGGCGGTAGCCGGCCTCGAGTCGGTACACGATCAGGTCGTCCAGCACCCCCCCGGCGGGGTTCAGCATGCAGGTGTAGAGGGCCTGGCCCGCGCGCGCGAGGCGCCCCACGTCGTTGGCGAAAACGTGGCGCAGGAAGTCGACGGCGCCCCAGCCGGTCACGTCGACGACCCCCATGTGGGAGACGTCGAAGACGCCGCAGCCCGTGCGCACCGCCCGGTGCTCCTCGAGCTGCGAGCCGTAGTGCAGGGGCAGGTCCCAACCGGCGAAATCCACCAGGCGGGCACCGGCAGCGACGTGCGCGGCGTAAAGAGGTGTGCGTTGACCCACGGTCGGGCAGGGCTCCGGCGAGTTGGGAGAGACGCTCCGGCGAGTGGGGAAAGACTATACGCGGCGCGCCGGGGGGTGCAAACCCCGCCCCGGGGGGCGCGCTTCAGCCGGGCGCTCCCAGGTCGCTATGGCGTTTCGGGCGCCCTGGTGGCGCGGCGGGTACACTCGGCGGAGGAATTCCACGTGAGCTTCGACACCCACATGACGACCTACATCGTGATCGCCACCGTGGTGATCCTGGCCGCCTACGGCGTGCTCATCTACAACCAGCTGGTCGCGCTGAAGCACGGCGTCGCGCGCTCCTGGGCGAACATCGACGTGCTGCTCAAGCAGCGCCACGACGAGCTGCCGAAGCTGGTCGAGGCCTGCCGGCAGTACATGCGCTACGAGCAGGAGACCCTGGAGCGGGTGATGAAGGCCCGCTCCGCCGTCTCGGCCGCACAGTCCAAGGGCGACATCCCCGCCCTCGGTCAGGCCGAGGGCCAGCTGCGCTCGGGGCTGATGCAGCTCTTCGCCGTGGTCGAGGCCTACCCGGAGCTCAAGGCCAACGAGACCTTCCAGCACCTCCAGGCGCGGGTGACCGGGCTCGAGAACGACATCGCCGACCGGCGCGAGCTCTACAACGAGAGCGTCAACCTGAACAACGTGCGCATCGAGCAGTTCCCCGACCTGGTCGTGGCGCGCACGTTCGGCTTCGGCAGCATGCCGCTGCTCGAGTTCGCGACCGAAGAGAAGGCCGACCCGAGCCTGCGCACGCTCTTCGGCTGAGCGCGGCCGGGCACGGCGCACCCGTGAGCGGGGCGGGGCTGGGCACAGCCGTAGGCGGGGCGGGTCCGCTCGGGGCGTCGACGGCGGACTCCCCGCTCGCCCCGCTGCTCTTCGCGCTCCTCGTCGCGGGGATCTCCCTGTGGGCGCTCTTCGCCGCGTTCCGCGCGCTGAAGCGCGCCCGGGTCGTCGAGGACGTCCCCACCTCCCGCCTGCGCTCCGCGGCCCAGGGCTACGTGGAGCTCTCCGGCACGGCCGAGCTCCTGCCGGGGACGCCCGTGCTCTCGCCCCTGTCGGGGCGCGCCTGCGCCTGGTACCGCTACCGGGTGGACGTGCGCGAGCGCGACAGCCGCAGCGGGAGCAGGGAGTGGCGCATGGTGGAGAACGGGGTGAGCGACGCCCTCTTCCGCCTGGTGGACGAGACGGGCGAGTGCGTCGTCGACCCGGACGGTGCGGACGTCACTCCCGCACTCAACCAGACCTGGTACGGCATCGAGCGCGTGCCCGGCGGCCCGCCCCCGCGCGAGTCCGCGCTGTCGCTCTTCAGCGGCCGTTACCGCTACCGCGAGGAGCTGATCCGCCCCGGTGACCCGCTCCACGCCGTCGGCAACCTGCGCACCGTCGGCGGGCCGGCCGACCAGACCCCGGTGCACGAGGACGTGCGCGCCCTGCTGGCGGAGTGGAAGCGCGACCGGGCCCGCATGCGCACCTTCGACGCCGACGGTGACGGGGCGGTCGGCCCCGCGGAGTGGGAGACCGTGCGCAAGGCGGCGGTGACCGAGGTGCTGCGCCGCAGAGCCGACCGGTCCGCCCACCTGGGGACCCACGTGCTCTCCGCGCCACCGACCCCGGGCCGCCCGTTCCTGCTCTCCGCCGTGCACCAGGACACGCTCGCCCGGCGCTACCGCTGGCGCGCCGCGGCCTTGCTCGTCCTGTCCCTCGGCGCCGCCGCGCTGGCCGTCTGGGTGAGCCAGCAGACCTGGGTGGGCTGAGCCGGCCAGGCTGACGCGGGCGGACTGACCCCCTATCCTCTCGGCTCACCCCGAGGCCGAGGGAGCTGCCGGTGACCGACGAAAACCCCCTGCTGACGATGGAGGGCCTGCCGCCCTTCTCCCGCATCCGGCCCGAGCATGTGGTGCCGGCCGTGGACACCCTGCTCGCGGAGGCCCGCGCCACCATCGCCGGGCTGACCGGCCCGGGCGCGGAGCCGACCTGGGACGCCCTGGTGGCGCCGCTCGAGGCCCTGCAGCACCGCGTCTCGCGGCTCTGGGCGCCGGTGGAGCACCTGAACGCGGTGGCCGACGAGAAGGCGCTGCGCCAGGCGCACGACGCGTGCCTGCCGAAACTCTCGGACTTCTGGACCGAGGTGGGCCAGAACACCGACCTCGAGCGGGGCTTCCGCGCCGTGCGGGAGGGCGCGGAGTACGGCCGGCTCGACGCCACCCGCCGGCGCGTCGTCGACGAGGCCCTGAAGGACTTCCACCTGGCCGGGGTGGACCTCCCCCCGGCGCCGCGCGAGCGTTTCCGCGCCCTCTCCGCCGAGCTCGCCACCCTGACCAACCGCTTCGCCCAGAACGTGCTGGACGCCACCCACGGGTGGGATCTGCACGTGACCGACGAGACCCGCCTCGAGGGCCTGCCCGAGACGGCCCTCACCCTCGCCCGCTCGGTCGCCGAGGGCCGTGGTCTCGAGGGCTGGGTGCTCACGCTCGACATGCCCTCCTACCTCCCGGTGCTCAGCCACGCCCGGGACCGCTCCCTGCGCGAGGAGATGTACGCCGCCTACACGACCCGCGCCTCCGAGACGGGGCCGCGCGCCGGGCGCTGGGACAACGGCCCGCTGATGGAGGACATCCTGCGCCTGCGCCACGAGCTGGCGGGCCTCGTGGGATACCCGAGCTACGCCCACTACGCGCTCGCGAAGCGCATGGCACGCTCCCCGGAAGAGGTGCTCCGGTTCCTGCGGGAGCTCGCGGCCCACGCCCGCCCCGTGGCCTTGCGGGAGCTCGAGGAGCTCACCGCCTACGCCCGCCGGCGCGACGCCCTTGCGCGGCTCGAGGCCTGGGACGTCCCCTTCTACGCCGAGCGCCTGCGCGAGGAGCGCTACGCCTTCTCCCAGGAGGAGCTGCGCCCGTACTTCGCGCTCCCCGACGTGCTGCAGGGGCTCTTCGGGGTGGCCGAGCGCCTCTTCGGCGTCACCATCCGCCGCCGCGACGGGGTGGACACCTGGCACCCCGAGGTCACCTTCTACGAGATCCGCGACGCCGGCGGCGAGCTGCGCGGGGAGTTCTACCTCGACCCCTGCGCGCGCCCCCACAAGCGCGGCGGCGCCTGGATGGGGTCCTGCATCGGCCGCTCCCGCGTGGGGGGGCGCTTCCATCACCCGGTCGCCTGGCTCGTCTGCAACTTCTCGCCGCCCGTCGGGGAGCGTCCTTCGCTGCTGACGCATCAGGAGGTGACGACCCTCTTCCACGAGTTCGGGCACGGGCTGCACCACCTGCTCACGCGGGTCGACGAGCCGAGCGCGGCGGGGATCAACGGGGTGGCGTGGGACGCGGTGGAGCTGCCCAGTCAGCTGATGGAGAACTGGTGCTGGGAGCCCGAGGCCATCGCGCTCTTCGCCCGCCACCACGCGACCGGCGACCCGCTGCCCGCCGAGTTGCTCGGGAAGATGCGCGCGGCGAAGAACTTCCACGCCGGCCTGCAGATGCTGCGCCAGATCGAGATGGGCCTCTTCGACTTCCGCCTGCACGCGGAGTACGACCCCGCGCAGGGCGCCCGGGTGCTGGAGCGGCTGGCGGAGGTGCGTGCGGAGGTGGCGGTCCTGCGCCCCCCCGAGTGGAACCGCTTCCCCCACGGGTTTACCCACGTTTTCGCGGGCGGGTACGCCGCCGGGTACTATAGCTACAAGTGGGCGGAGGTCCTTTCGAGCGACGCGTTCTCCCGTTTCGAGGAAGAAGGCGTGCTCAACGCCGCCACCGGTCGTGATCTCCTCGCCGAGGTGCTGGAGCGGGGCGGCGGCCGCGAGCCGATGGAGTCGTTCATCGCCTTCCGCGGGCGCGAGCCGCGCATCGAAGCGCTGCTGCGCCACCACGGCATCCCCATCCATCAGGAGAATGCCCAGTGAAGATCGCAGTCACCGCAGAGAGCAACGACGGCCTGGACAGCCCCGTGTGCCAGCATTTCGGGCACGCCCCGTTCTTCATCCTGGTCGAGGTAACCGAGGGCAGCGTGGGCGACGTGCAGGGCATGCCGAACCCGTTCGCCGAGGCGCACCAGCCCGGACAGATCCCCGCATTCATCAAGCGGCAGCAGGCCGACGTGATGTTGAGCGGCGGGATGGGCGGGCGGGCGATCCAGTTCTTCGAAGAGCTCGGAATCGAGACGGCGACCGGCGCCAGCGGAACCGTACGCGAGGCGCTGGAGCACTTCCTCGGCGGCAAGCTGAAGAGCGCCGCACCGTGCGCGGAGAGTGTGGCCCACGGCCACGGGTGAAACCCCGGCTCTCCGGGCAACGCCGGGCAGTTCGCCGGTGATGCCCGGAGGGCGCGTCCCCTCTCGAGGCCACGCCCCCCGGACAGCGGGTCAGGGGGGCTTCGGCGCCCCCCTCGTACCGGGTCAGCGCCTCAATCAGCGCCTCAGTACTTGACGGCCCGCGGCAACTCCTTCGCGGCGGCCACCCACTTGGTCACCTCGCTCGCGGCAGGCACGCGGCGCACCACGTTCTTCTTCTCCTCGGCCACCTCGACGAGCTTCTTGTGCAGGTTGACGGCGTTGCGCCGGGCGAGCTCGGGAACGGTGTCGACGCCGGCGAGCTCCAGCAGGTCCGCATACTCCTCGCCGATGCCCTTGACGCGGGCGAGGTCGGCGCGTAGGCTGCAGGCGTTGACCCCACAAATTCCCGATGGCTGGAAGCACCGCGTGACCCGGATCCTGCTCCTGTGCCTCGCCCTGGGCGCGTCCCTCACCGGCTGTAGCGAGGAAGCACCTGCCATGTCCGCAAACGATGAGCTCCGCGTGACCGACACACCCATCGAGACCATCGTCCTCGGCATGGGCTGTTTCTGGGGCGCCGAGAGGCGCATGGGCGAGCTTGCGGGCGTCCTCGACGTGGAGAGCGGTTACGCGAACGGCGAGGTTCCGGGCACCTACGAGGCGATCCTCGCCCACGAGCGCGCCCTGCGCTCCGGGGTGGCGGCCCGGCGCGACCCCGGGACGCCCCCCAAGCGCAACCACGCCGAGGTGGTGAAGGTGACGTTCGAGCCCGCCAGGGTGACGCTCGAGGCGGTGCTCGCGAAGTTCTGGGAGAGCCACGACCCGACCCAGGGCGACCGCCAGGGCAACGACGTCGGCAGCAACTACCGCAGCGCCGTCTACACCCGCGGCGCGGCGCAGGAGGAGGTCGCCCAGAAGACGCGCGAGGCCTACCAGCGGGCGCTCACCGCGGCCGGCCGTGGCAGCATCACCACCGAGATCGCCCCGCTCCAGGCGTACTTCCGCGCCGAGGACTACCACCAGGATTACCTGAAGAAGAACCCGAGGGGCTACTGCGGCCTCGGTGGCACCGGCGTGCGCTACCCGGCGGCGGAGCGGCCCGCCGCGGACGCTGGCGCGGCCGCCGCACCGAGCGCGACCGGACCCGCGGGAGCGGGCCAGGCGGGGCCCGCCATGGCTGCCGCGCCGGCCGGAGCAGCCGAGCCCGCGGCACGCCTGGACGGTCAGGCCCTCGCCCGGGACCGCCAGCTGGTGGTCTTCGAGGCCGCGGACTGCGGGTTCTGCAGACAGTTCGAGGCCGACGTCCTCGCCCGCTGGCAGGCCGAGGTGCCGGTCGCGCGGACCCTGCGTGCCGAGGTCCCCGTCGGTTGGACGCTGGAGAAGGCGCTCTTCGCGACACCCACGATCGTGCTCTTCGAGCAGGGGCGGGAAGTCTCGCGCTACACCGGCTACGACGGCGACGCCGGGCGGTTCTGGAATTGGCTCGGCCAGCGGCTCCTCACCCCCGAGCAGCGCCGGATCGCCTTCGAGCAGGGCACGGAGCGCCCCTTCACGGGATCGCACCTGGACGAGAAGCGCCCCGGCACCTTCGTCGACCCGGTGAGCGGCGCGCCGCTCTTCCGCAGCGACGCGAAGTTCGAGAGCGGCACCGGCTGGCCGAGCTTCTTCAACCCGGTGCCCGGCGCCCTCACCCTGCACGAGGACACGAGCCACGGCATGCGCCGCGTGGAGGTGCGCAGCGCCAGCTCCGGCATCCACCTGGGCCACGTCTTCGACGACGGCCCCCCGCCCACCCACGAGCGCTACTGCATCAACGGCAACGTGCTGAAGTTCGTGCCGGACGCCGGGGAGAGGTAGCCGTTCCGGACCGAGGCACGCCTGCGGACGGGGCAATGCCTGCGGGCAGGACCTCGAGTGCGGTCCCAGCGTCCGGGCACCCCACGCTCCCTGAAAACTGGCCGAGATGAGGCTGGTCTCTGGTCAGGAGGCGACCCACCATATTAGGGGCGGCCATCAACGCAGCAGAGGACAAGTTGGTGTTGTATGCCCGGTCCCGGTCCCGGTACCTGGGATGGGACTATCAGACCTTCGGGATCTGGATGACGGACGATGGCATGGGGAGTGGGATCGCGGGGCTCAGCCATCCCCTCATTTAGGCGAGTCCAAACACCGCTGTGAACGTCCGTTGCCCGAGCAACATCTCGCCGAAGCGCTGTACCAGCGGACGCAGACGCTGCGCGGGCATCATCGGGATCAGCTCGT
>JAGNLM010000014.1 GCA_017999615.1 Gammaproteobacteria bacterium
AGCCTCCAGCGCCAGTTCCTGCGCCTCATGAGCAAGGAGCTCGCGCACGAGGAGGCGATGCTGATGCTCCTCGGCAAGGCCAGCGCGGAGGAGCGCCTCGCCACCTTCCTGCTGAGCCTGGCCCAGCGCTTCAAGGCGCGGGGCTTCTCGGAGACGGAGTTCAACCTCAGCATGTCCCGGCACGACATCGGGAACTACCTGGGGCTGGCGGTGGAGACCGTGAGCCGGATGTTCTCCAAGCTCCAGGAGGACGAGGTGCTCAGCGTGCACCGCAAGAACATCCGGATCCACGAGCCGGCGCGCCTGCGCTCCATGCTGCGTTTGGACGAGAACCGCAGCGTCGCGCGCTGCGGCTGACCGTCGGCCCGCGTCGGGGAGCCAGGGACGCGCAGGGCGCGGCCCCGGCATCCGCGCCCCCGTGGCGGCGCCTTGACGTAGATCAAAATTAGCCCCCCTTTTTGAAATCAGAATGGGCCGTCCTGTCGGGCCGATCCGGCCCGCGGTCGTGCCTGTCTTCGCCTTCTGGCGGGGCGGGCTCGGCGTCGTCCGGGACCAAACTCTCAAGGGGGATTCATATGTCTGCCGTCGCCACGACCTATAACGACAAGGTGGTGCGTCAGTTCGCCATCATGACGGTGGTCTGGGGCATTGTCGGGATGCTGGTCGGCGTGATCATCGCCGCCCAGATGATCTGGCCCCAGCTCGGAGAAGGCATTTCCTGGCTGAGCTTCGGGCGCCTGCGCCCGCTGCACACCAACGCGGTCATCTTCGCCTTCGGCGGCTCGGTGCTGTTCGCCGCTTCCTACTACGTGGTGCAGCGCACCTGCCAGGTCCGGCTGTTCGGGGGCCCGCTGGTGCCGTTCACCTTCTGGGGCTGGCAGACGGTCATCCTGCTGGCCGCCATCACCCTCCCGCTCGGGCTCACCTCCAGCAAGGAGTACGCGGAGCTGGAGTGGCCCGTCGACGTCCTGATCACCCTGGTCTGGGTGGCCTACGCGATCGTCTTCTTCGGGACGATCATCCTGCGCAAGCAGAAGCACATCTACGTCGCGAACTGGTTTTTCGGGGCCTACATCATCACCATCGCGGTCCTGCACCTCGGCAACAGCGCCGAGCTCCCGGTGAGCCTCTGGAAGTCCTACTCGGCGTACCCGGGCACCATCGACGCCATGGTGGAGTGGTGGTACGGCCACAACGCGGTCGGTTTCTTCCTCACCGCCGCGTTCCTCGGGATGATGTACTACTTCATTCCCAAGCAGGCAGGGCGGCCGGTGTACTCCTACCGCCTGTCGGTCGTGCACTTCTGGGCCCTGGTGTCCATCTACATGTGGGCCGGCCCGCACCACCTGATGTACACGGCCCTTCCGAACTGGGCGCAGTCCCTCGGCATGGTGTTCTCGCTGATCCTGCTGGCCCCCTCCTGGGGTGGCATGATCAACGGCATCATGACCCTCTCGGGGGCCTGGTACAAACTGCGCACCGACCCGATCCTGCGCTTCCTGATCGTCTCCCTGTCCTTCTACGGCATGTCGACCTTCGAAGGCCCGATGATGTCGGTGAAGACCGTCAACGCCCTCTCGCACTACACCGACTGGACGATCGGCCACGTGCACTCGGGCGCCCTCGGCTGGGTCAGCCTCGTCACCATCGGCACGTTGTACGCCCTGCTGCCGAAGCTCTTCGGCAAGACCGAGATGTACAGCGTGAAGCTCATCAACACCCACTTCTGGCTCGGCACCATCGGCATCGTGCTCTACGTGGTCTCTCTCTGGGTCGCCGGAATCATGCAGGGCCTGATGTGGCGGGCCATCAACGACGACGGCACGCTCACCTACAGCTTCATCGAGAGCCTGGAGGCCATGTATCCGTTCTGGACCGTCCGCCTGATCGGTGGCGGGCTGTTCATGCTCGGCATGTTCCTGATGGCCTACAACGTCTGGAAGACGGTGGCCGGGGCGCGACCGGTACAGGTCCCGGTCCCGCAGGCGGCGTGACGGAGGAGTCGATCCATGAGCCACGAAACGATTGAGAAGAATGTTGGCTTGATGATGATCCTGATCCTGCTGGTGATCAGCGTCGCCGGCCTGGTTCAGATCGTTCCCTTGTATTTCATCAAACAGACGACCGAGGCCGTCGCCGGGCTGAAGCCGTACACGCCGTTGCAGCTCGAGGGCCGCGACGTCTACATCCGCGAAGGCTGCAACAACTGCCACTCGCAGATGATCCGGCCGTTCCGGGCGGAGACCGAGCGCTACGGGCCCTACTCGGTGGCGGGTGAGTTCGTCTACGACTACCCGTTCCTGTGGGGGTCGCGGCGGACCGGGCCGGAGCTCGCGCGCGTCGGGAACCGCTACGGTGACGAGTGGCACCGCGTGCACTTCAACAATCCCCGGGACGTGGTCCCCGAGTCCAACATGACGGCCTACCCCTGGTTCACGGAGAACAAGCTCGACGGAGCGGGTACCCCGGACAAGCTGAAGGGCTTGAAGCTCCTCGGGGTGCCGTACACGGACGAGGACATCAAGGGGGCGACGGACGCCGTAAAGGGCAAGACCGAAATGGAGGCCCTGATCGCGTACCTGCAGGTGCTTGGCACCTACGTGAAGAAATAGGGCAACCAACATGAACTGGTGGGGCAACCTGTGGGGCGTGTACACACTGATCCTCCTGGCTGTGTTTCTCGGGATCGTGTGGTGGGCCTGGAGCGCAAAGCGCGCCAGGGCATTCCGGGAGGCCGCAGAGCTCCCGCTCACCGAGGACAGGCCGCATAACGAGCAGACCCCCGCCCAGTCGAAGGAGGCGCGTCATGAGTGACGGTTGGAGCTGGTACATCGCAATCATTTCGGTCTTGAACATCCTGGCGATGGCATGGCTGATCTGGTGGAGCGGCAAGGGCAGCAGTCAGCACTACGCCCAGGGTGCGGAGATGAGCCACACCTGGGACGGGGACCTGCGGGAGATGAACAACCCGCTGCCGCGCTGGTGGCTGTGGCTGTTCTACTCCACCATCGTCTTCGCCCTGCTGTATCTGGCCCTCTACCCCGGCCTCGGGAAGGCGCCGGGCCTGCTGAACTGGACCCAGGAGCAGGAGTACGCGGACGAGGTCAAGGCGGCCGACGCGGAGTACGGCCCCATCTTCAAGAAGTACGCCGAGATGGACCTGAAGGCCGTGGCCAGGGACCCGCAGGCCATGAAGATGGGACAGCGCATCTACGCGAGCTACTGCGCCCTCTGCCACGGTGCGGACGCCCGCGGGGCGCGGGGCTTCCCGAACCTGGCCGACCAGGAATGGCTGTGGGGCGGTGACCCGAAGGCCATCAAGGTGAGCGTGGCCGAGGGCCGCATGGGCGTCATGCCCGGCTTCTCCGGTGCCCTGGGCGAGCAGGGGCTCGACGAGATCACCGACTACCTCCTGAAGCTGGCGGGCCGTGAGCACGATGCCAAGCGCGCGGCGGCCGGCGAGGGGCGGTACGCGCTCTGCGCGGGCTGCCACATGCCGGACGGCAAGGGCAACCAGGCCCTTGGTGCGCCGAACCTGACCGACAACATCTGGGTCTACGGCGCCTCGCGCAACTCCATCAAGGAGTCGATCGCCGCCGGCCGGCAGGGCCTCATGCCCGCGCACAACGAGTTCCTGGGCGATGCCAAGAGCCACCTCGTTTCGGCCTACGTCTGGAGCCTGTCGAACCCCGCGAAATAGCCGCGGGCGAAGTCACACGAAATAACGAGACATCGCAGTAAGATGCGCGGGGCGCCGTCCACCGGCGCCCCGCCCCAAGGGGGTGTGACGTGGATAAGGTCATTGAGCTGCTGCTCGGCAGCTGGATCGGGGTTCTCTCGCTCTTCACGATTCTGTTCATGGTCGGGATGGCGATCTTCCTGGTCATCTTCATGCGCAAGCACATGAAGGAGCCGGGTCAGAAGTGACGTCGTGGCGACGTCCCGCTTCCGGCGTGCTCGCTCGCGCGCCGGAAGCACCGGGTGTGTGAAAGAGGGGAAACCCAGTGTCTGAGCAGCCTGCATCGAAGCCGCGCAAGGCGGGTGCGTCCGCGACACCGACGGACGAGGCCCCGAAGTCCCTGTACGCGAAGCGCCAGCAGATCTACCCGCGCGAGGTCCACGGCGTGTTCGCCCGGCTGCGCATCGCCGCGCTGGTGGTGCTGCTCGGCATCTTCTACGTCCTGCCGTGGCTGCAGTGGGGCTCGCGTCAGGCGGTTCTCTTCGACCTCCCGGCGCGCAAGTTCTACCTCTTCGGCGTGGTGATGTGGCCCCAGGATTTCTTCTACCTGGCGCTGCTGATGATCATCGCGGCCTACGCGCTCTTCTTCTTCACCGCCCTCGCCGGGCGCCTGTGGTGCGGGTACGCCTGCCCGCAGACGGTGTGGACCGAGCTCTTCATGTGGGTCGAGCGCAAAGTCGTCGGCGACCGCGCCAAGCAGATGAAGCTCGACAAGATGCCCTGGGGCCGGGAAAAGCTCCTGAAGAAGGGCACGACCCACCTGCTGTGGATCCTGATCGCCGCATTCACCGGTTTCACCTTCGTCGGCTATTTCAGCCCCATCCGCGAACTCGCCGGGCGCGTCCTCGGATTCGATCTGGGGGCCTGGGAAGCCTTCTGGATGATCTTCGTCTCCTTCGCGATCTACGCCTTCGCGGGTTGGATGCGCGAGCAGGTCTGCATCTACATGTGCCCCTACGCGCGATTCCAGAGCGCGATGTTCGACCGGGACACGTTGATCATCTCCTACATGCCGGCCCGCGGTGAGCCGCGCGGTCCCCGCCCCAAGAAGACGACGGACCACCGCGCGGCGGGGTTCGGCGACTGCATCGACTGCACCGTGTGCGTGCAGGTCTGCCCCACGGGCATCGACATCCGCGACGGGCTCCAGTACCAGTGCATCGGCTGCGCGGCCTGCGTGGACGCCTGCGACGAGGTGATGGAGAGGATGGGCTACCCCAAGGGGCTCATCCGCTACACCACGGAGAACGCGATGGAAGGGCGGCCGGCGCACGTGCTGCGCCCGCGCGTGCTCCTCTACGCCGCGGTGCTGGTCGCGCTCGTGGCCGGGCTGGTCTACGCGGTGAGCAGCCGCGTGCCCCTCGAGCTCGACGTCATCCGTGACCGCGCGAGCCTGTACCGGGAGACGAACGAAGGGCTGATCGAGAACGTCTACACGCTCAAGGTCGTGAACATGGACGAGCGGGACCACACCTACCGGATCTCGGCGAGCGGGCTGCCCGGCCTCGAGCTCGTGACGGACCTTCAGGAGATCCGGGTGCCCGCCGGCCAGGTCCACAGCCTGCCGGTCCAGCTGCGGGCCGACCCGGGGAGCTTGAAGGCCGTCACCAGCGAGGTGCGGTTCGACCTCGTGTCCGTCGACGACCCCACGCTCTCCGCCTCGTCGGAGAGCCGGTTCACCGGGCCGCGGGGGAGGTGAGCGTGGCCGACGCCGGACAGGGCCGGGGCCGGGGCCGGGGTCTCGCGTCGAGCGCGCCGGACCCGACGCCCTGGTACCGGCAGTTCTGGCCCTGGGTGCTGATCCTGCTGCCCCTCACCTCGGTCCTGGGGGGCGTCACGGCGCTCCTCATCTCGATGGACGACCCCGACGGCCTGGTGGTGGACGACTACTACCAGGCCGGCCTGGCCATCAACCGCACCCTCGAGCGCCAGGAACTGGCCCGCCAGTCGGGCATCCTGGCGCGGGGGCAGCTGGACCCCGGTACCGGGGACGTGGTGCTGGGCGTCGAAGGGCTGAGTCAAGCGCCGGGGGCGCTGACCCTGCGGCTCGCGTACGCCACGCGCGCGACGCACGACCAGCAGGTCGAGATGCACGCGCTGCCGGGGGGCGGCCGTTTCGCCGGTCAGCTGGGAAACCGGCTGCGGCCGGGAGCCTGGACCGTCACGCTCGAGCCGGCGGGCGGGGCCTGGCGGGTCTCCGGGCGTGTCGTGGTCGACAAGAAGGCCGAGCGGCTCGAGCTCTTGCTCGCACCCTGACGCGCCGCCGCCCGGGCTTGGGCTCACGCGTGGACTTCGGCTTGGGTTCGGGGCCGGGGCTGCGGCCCCGGGGCCGCGGATAGTCAGTCTCCCGCGGGGACGGGCGTGGACAGCTGGCGCAGGCGCCCGGAGTCCCCGGGCGCGAAGTAGTCGATCATCTCCCGGCCCGGCTCGCTCAGGGTGACCGCGACCCCCCGCTCCGGGTAGAGCCAGCGCACCTGCCCCTCGCCCGCCGGAATCCGCTCCACCGGCTCGCCGAAGCGCGCGCGCAGGGTGGCCTCGTCCAGGTTTGCGCGGGGCACGAAGGTGAGCGAGGCCACCGGGAGGCGGGCCACGGTGTCGGCGTCGCGCGGGTCCAGCTCGTAGCGCAGGCTCCCGCTCTGCAGCCTCCGCGGCCCGGCGCCGCGCGCGCGCAATCCCTCGAGGACCGCGGGCTCGGGCGCCAGCGTCACCACGAGACGCCCCGAGAGTCCGCCCGAGCTCGCCTCGGCGAAGTACGCCTCGAGGGAGAGAGGCTGGCCGGGCGACTCGAACATCGCCACGTCCACGCCCTTCCCGAAGCGTGCGATGGCGTCCCCGAGGGTGCTCCGTCCCAGCGTGAGGCCGAGCGCCCGGCTCGCGCCGTCCGGCGCAAGGGTGACCTCCCAGGGGCGTTCACCCGGGGGCGGCGGTGGGGACGGTTCGCGCCCCCCGAAGAGCCACGCGGCGCCCGCAAGCCCCGCCACCGAGGCCAACACCACCCATCGATTCACGCGTCTTCTCTCCGCGGGACGCGCAGCCAGAAGGTGACCGGCCCGTCGTTCACCAGCTCCACCTGCATGTCGGCCCCGAATACCCCGGCGGCCACGGGGGAGTGCAGCGACCCGGCCCGCCGGAACAAGTAAGTGAACACTCGCTCCCCCTCTTCCGGTGCGGCGGCGGGGGTGAAGCTCGGCCGCATCCCCTTGCCGGTGTCGGCGGCAAGGGTGAACTGGGGGACGAGGAGCAGGCCCCCCCGGACGTCCCGGAGGCTGAGGTTCATCCGGCCGGACGGGTCCGGGAAGACCCGGTAGCCGAGCAGCCGCTCCAGGAGCCGGTCGGCCTCGGGCTCGGCATCCCCCCGCTCCACGCCCACGAGCACCAGCAGGCCCTTCGCGATGCGGGCGACCTCCTGCCCCGAGACCGTGACCCGGGCCTGGCTCACGCGCTGCAGGAGGCCGATCAAGAAGGTCCTACGCCGCGCCCCGCCGCTCTGCCTTGCGGCGCTCGTGCTCCTTCAGGAGCTTCTTGCGCAGGCGCACCGCGTGGGGGGTCACCTCCACCAGTTCGTCGTCGTCGATGAACTCGAGCGCCTGCTCGAGCGAGAGGCGCAGGGCCGGCGTGAGCAGGATGTTCTCGTCGGAGCCGGCCGCCCGGATATTGGTCAGCTGTTTCCCCTTCAGCGGGTTGACGACCAGGTCGTTTCCGCGCGAGTGAATGCCCACCAACATCCCCTCGTAGACCTCGTCCCCGGGCCCCACGAAGAGCCGCCCTCGCTCCTGGAGGTTGAAGAGCGCGTAGGCGAGCGCCTTGCCCGTGCCGTTGGCGACCAGCACACCGCTCGCGCGCCGGCCGTACTCCGCGCCCTTGACCGGGCCGTACTCCAGGAAGACGTTGTACATGAGCCCGGTGCCGGAGGTCGCGGTCAGGAACTCGGTGCGAAAGCCGATGAGCCCGCGGGAGGGCGCGACGAAATCGAGCCGGACCCGGCCGCGGCCGTCGGGCATCATGTCCTGCAGGACCGCGCCGCGCGCGCCGAGGCGCTCCATCACCGTCCCCTGGTGCTGTTCCTCCACGTCCGCGGTGACCTGCTCGTAGGGCTCCTGGCGCTCGCCGTCCACCTCGCGGTAGATCACCTCGGGCCGGGAGACGGCGAGCTCGTAGCCCTCGCGCCGCATGTTCTCGATCAGGATGGAGAGGTGCAGCTCGCCCCGCCCCGAGACGCGGAACCGGTCGGGGTCGTCGGTGTCCTCGACCCGCAGCGCCACGTTGTGCATCAGCTCCCGGCTCAGGCGCTCGCGCAGGTGCCGGGAGGTGAGGTACTTGCCCTCGCGCCCCGCGAACGGCGAGTCGTTCACCTGGAAGGTCATGCTGACCGTGGGCTCGTCCACCGTGAGGGGCGGCAGTGCCTCCACGTGGTCCGGGTCGCAGAGGGTGTCCGAGATGTGGACGCTGTCCAGGCCGGTGAAGGCGATGATGTCGCCGGCGTGGGCGTCGGGCACCTCCGTCCGCTCGAGGCCAAGGAAGCCCAGGATCTGCAGGATGCGTCCGCGGCGCACCGCGCCGTCCCGGGAGACCACCGCGACCGGGGTGTTGCGCTGGATACGCCCGCGCTGGATGCGCCCGATGCCGATGACGCCCACGTAGCTCGAGTAGTCGAGCGAGCTCACCTGCAGCTGGAACGGCCCATCGAGGTTCACCGGCGGCATCGGCACCTGGTCGACGATGGTCTCGAAGAGCGGGCGCAGGTCGCCCTCGCGGGCGTCGGGGTCGACGCTCGCATAGCCCTTCAGGGCCGAGCAGTACAGAACCGGGAAGTCGAGCTGCGCCTCGCTTGCGCCCAGGCGGTCGAAGAGGTCGAAGGTCTGGTCCAGCACCCAGGCGGGACGTGCGCCCGGCCGGTCGACCTTGTTGATGACCACGATCGGCCGGAACCCGCGGGCCAGCGCCTTCTGGGTCACGAAGCGGGTCTGGGGCATGGGCCCGTCCACCGCGTCCACCAGGAGCAGCACGGAGTCCACCATGGACAGCACCCGCTCCACCTCGCCGCCGAAGTCGGCGTGGCCCGGCGTGTCCACGATGTTGATGCGGTAGGGACCCCACGACACCGCCGTGTTCTTGGCCAGGATCGTGATGCCGCGCTCCCGCTCCAGGTCGTTGGAGTCCATGACCCGCTCGGGCAGGTCGCCCCGCAGGTGGAGCGTGCCCGACTGCTTCAGCAGCTGGTCGACCAGCGTTGTCTTGCCGTGGTCGACGTGCGCGATGATCGCGATATTGCGGAAGTTCTCGATCACGGGGCCCCCGCGCCGGGGCGTGTCGTGGCGGTCTCGCGCCGGCGGACCCGCAGCAGGGTGGCGTCCACCCCGGTCACCTCCACGGCCGTCCCGGCGGGGCAGTCCTCACCCTCCACCCGCCAGACGGTGTCGTCCACCTGCAGGCGCCCCCGCCCGTTCACGATGGGCTCCTGGAGCGTGAACACGCGGCCCACGTACTGCTCGGCGCGCCGGTTGAGCAGCGGCTGCTCGCTCACGATGGGGTAGCGCGCCAGGTAGCGCCGCGAGACCAGGATGGTCACGATGGACAGCACGGCGAAGGCGAGCACCTGCGTGTCGAAGGCGACCGCCGGGAGGACCCACACCAGCAGGCCCACGATGCCCGCCGAGATCCCCATCCAGAGGAAGAACGTCCCGGGGACGAAGGGCTCGATGGTGACGAAGACCAGCCCGAGGACGAGCCAGTGCCAGAACTCCGGGTGAACTTCAGGCAGCACCGCCCTTGCCTCCCTCGCGCCGGGCGAACGTCTCCTTCGCCAGCTCCGCGATTCCGCCGAGCGAGCCGATGAGCGCGGTCGCCTCCACCGGGAACAGGATCACCCGCTGATTCTGGGCGGTCGCCAGCTCCCGCACCGCCTCGGTGTACTTCTGGGCGACGAAGTAGTTCAACGCCTGCACGTTGCCCCGGGCGATGGCGTCGGAGACCAGCTCGGTCGCCTTGGCCTCGGCCTCGGCCAGCCGCTCCCGGGCCTCCGCGTCGCGGACCGCGGCCTCGCGGCGGCCGTCCGCCGCCAGGATGGTCGCCTGCTTCTCGCCCTCGGCGCGCAGGATCGCGGCCTGCCGCGCGCCCTCGGCCTCCAGCACCGACGCGCGCTTTTCGCGCTCGGCCTTCATCTGCCGGGCCATGGCGTCCACCAGGTCGCGCGGGGGCGCGATGTCCTTGATCTCGATCCGGGTGACCTTGACGCCCCAGGGCGTGGTGGCGTCGTCCACGATGGAGAGGAGCCGGTGATTGATCTCGTCGCGCTTGGACAGCAGCTCGTCCAGGTCCATGGAGCCCATGACCGTGCGGATGTTGGTCATGGTCAGGTTGACCATCGCGTTGCGCAGCTGGCTCACTTCGTAGGCCGCGCGCGCCGCGTCGATCACCTGGAAGAAGACCACGCCGTCCACCTTGACCATGGCGTTGTCCCGGGTGATGACCTCCTGGGACGGGATCTCCAGGACCGACTCCATCATGTTCATCTTCGCCCCGATGCGGTCGACGAACGGGACGATCAGGTTCAGCCCCGGGGTGAGCGTGCGGGTGTAGCGCCCGAACCGCTCCACGGTGAACTCCGTCCCCTGGGGCACGGATTTCACGCCCATGAACACCACCACGATGGCGAACGCGAGCACCGCCAGCACGAACAGGGCGAAACCTTCCATACGCGGGAGACCTCTGATGTCCGACGCCCCGTCGAGGGGCACACGAGCACGGCGCGGTCGGCGCCGCGCGTCGTTCAGTATAGCGCTTGTTACACTCACCCCGTGACCGACACCCCCCCACAGCCCTCCACGCCGGCGCGCCCGGTGCCGCCGAAGTCGATCCTCCGCATGGCCGGGCGGGCCATCGGCGATTTCGACATGATCCGGGAGGGGGACCGGATCCTGGTGGGGGTCTCGGGGGGGAAGGACTCCCTCTCCCTGCTGCACCTGCTGCTGCACCTCGCCACCTACGCTCCGGTGCGCTTCGAAGTGGGGGCCCTCACCGTGGACCCCCAGGCCGAGGGCTTCGACCCCCGGCCCCTGGTGCCGTACATGACCGCCCTCGGGGTTCCCTACGTCCTGGAGTCCCAGGACATCCTCGGGCAGGCGCGCCAGCACCTGCGCCACCCGTCCTATTGCTCCTTCTGTGCCCGGATGAAGCGGGGGGTGATGTACCGGGTGGCGCGGGAGCGGGGCTACAACGTCCTGGCGCTCGGGCAGCACCTGGACGACCTGGCGGAGAGCTTCCTGATGTCCGCCTTCCACGAGGGGCGGCTGCAGACGATGAAGGCGCACTACGTGATCGACGCCGGGGACCTGCGGCTCATCCGCCCCCTGGTCTACGTCCGGGAGCGCCAGCTCCGCGCGTTCGCGGAGGCCGCCGGGCTCCCCGTGGTGCCGGACAGCTGCCCGGCCTGTTTCCGTGCCCCGAGCGAGCGCGAGCACGCCAAGGAGCTCCTGGCGCGCGAGGAGGCGCTCAATCCCCGGCTGTTCGCGAACCTGCTGGCCGCGATGCGGCCCCTGCTCAGCCCGCCCCGCTGACGAGGGCCTCGCGGATCTGGAAGTAGGCGAGCAGGAACTCGAACAGCATCCGCCAGCTGATCTCGAGGATCACGAAGGTCGCGAGCGCGGCGCCGGCGACGCGCGCCCAGCCCTTCCACCCGAGCCCGCTCGTCTCGCTCCAGGTGTCCGGTGCCCGGGTCCGCAGCTCCTCCAGCAACCGGGTCCTGGACTGGCGCGCGACCAGCCAGGCGAGCACCGGCACGGAGACCGCGCCCACGTAGTAGGTGATGTAGATGACCCCGGGGGCGATGAAGGTGCGGAAGGCGAAGAAGTCGCCGACGGCCCCCAGAAGGCTCTGCAGCAGGGAATGATGGTCCATGGTCCCCGTCCCGTTGCCCGTGGCCCCTCCCGGCGCTCGAGCCGCCTCGAGGGGAGTCGGATGCCAAGACTACCGGATCGGGCGCCGGCAGTTTCGCCCGACGTTGTACGGCAGCTTCCGCCTGCCGTCCACCGTCGCGTGCCGCGGGTGGCAACTCCACGGCGCGCACGGTATCGTCCGGGGGAGTCCGGGAGGCCGTTCCCGGGGTCGGCGGGGCAGGCGCTGGGCCTGACCGCGCCCGGCCTCGCGGGCCGGTGCCCGGGGCCGAGGAGGGTCGATGAGCGACGTGGTCGCTACCACCCGGACCATCCTGGTCGTGGGCGGCGGCATCAGCGGCACGACGGCGGCGCTGGAGGCGGCGGAGGCCGGCGCGGACGTGCTGCTGCTGGAGAAGGACGCCTCGCTCGGTGGGCGGGTGAGCCAGCTCTCCCGCCACTACCCCACGCTCGGCCCCCCGGCCTGCGGCCTGGAGATCGACCTGCGGCGCCTGGGGGCGAGCCGCCGCCTGCGCGTGCTCACGCTGGCGGAGGTGGTGCGCATCGACGGCCAGCCCGGTGACTACACGGCGACCGTGCGTCTGCGGCCTCGCTACGTCAACGAGCGCTGCACCGCCTGCGGGGACTGCGCCCGGGCGGTGGAGGCCGAGTTCCCCGACGAGCACGACTGCGGCCTCGGCACGCGCAGGGGCGCCTATCTGCCTTTCCCCATGGCCTACCCCCAACGCTACGTCCTCGACCCGCGCATCCTCGGCACCCCCGACGCCGAACGGGCGAAGGCCGCCTGCAAGGTGGGCGCCGTCGACCTGGAGATGGGGGAGCGGGAGGCCCGGGTGAAGGCCGGGGCGGTGATCTGGGCCACCGGCTGGAGGCCCTACGACGCGGCGAAGATCGAGCCCTACGGCTACGGCCGGGTTCCCGACGTCGTCTCGAGCCTCGAGTTCGAGCGCCTGGCCGACCCCCTGGGGCCCACCGGCGGCCGTTTGCTGCGCCCCTCGGACGGGCGCGAGGCGCACCGCGTCGCCTTCGTGCTCTGCGCGGGGTCGTGCGACAAGAACCACCTGCGCCACTGCTCCCGCGTGTGCTGCGCCGCCGCCCTCAAACAGGCGGCCTGCGTCACCGGGCGCCTGGGCGATGAGGCGGACGTGACCCTCTACTACGTGGACATTCGCGTCACGGACTTCCTCGAGGACTTCTATCGGAAGGTGCGCTCGGACCCGCGGGTGAAGTTCGTCCGCTCGAAGGTGGCCCAGATGACCCGGGACGTCGCCAGCGCCAGCCCCGTGCTCCACGGTGTGGCGACCGACGGCGGTCAGCGCTACGCCCACGCGCACGACCTGGTGGTGCTGGCCGTCGGCATGGAGCCGGGCGTGCCGGAGGACGCCCTGCCCTCGCGCCTCGTGACCCACGCCGGGGGCTTCGTCGCGCCCGACCCCGCGAACGGCGCCATCTTCGCGGCCGGGTGCGCCGCGGAGCCCCTCGACGTGGGCCGTTCCATACAGCACGCGACGGCCGCCGCGCTCCGGGCCCTCCAGGTGGTCCGCCGCGTGGGCGGGGCGGAGGGCTGAGCCGTGGCCGGGCGGAAGCTCGCGGCCTATGTCTGCCGGGGTTGCGGGATCGGGGAGCGCCTGGCGACGGCGCGGCTCGCGGACATCGCCGTGCGCGAAGGCCGGGCGACGGTCTGCCGGGAGCACGACGTCCTCTGCTCGGCCGACGGCGTGGCCATGATCCGGGAGGACCTCGACGCCGAGGGCGTGAGCCGGGTGGTCATCGCCGCCTGCTCGCGTCGGGCTAAGACCGAGGCCTTCGCCTTCGAGGGCGTCGCCCTCACCCGCGTGAGCCTGCGCGAGGGCGTCGTCTGGGTGCGCCCGGACACGGAGGAGGCGCGCGAGAGCACCCAGGAGATGGCCGAGGACTCCGTCCGCATGGGCTGTGCCGCGGCACGGGCCGTCGCCCCGCCCGTGCCCCGCCGCGAGGAGGGCCTGAGCCGCCGGATCCTGGTGGTCGGCGGGGGCGTGGCCGGCATGACCGCCGCCCTCGAGGCCGCGAGGGCGGGCTACCCCGTGACCCTGGTGGAGCAGGGTCCCGAGCTCGGCGGCGCGCTCGCCGGGCTCTGGAAGCGGGCCCCGGCCCGCTCCCCGTTCCGCCACCCGGTCGACACCGGGGTCGACGCCCTGGCGGACGCCGTCTCCACGCACCCGGGCGTCCGAGTCCACCGCGCCGCCAGCGTGGCGCGGGTCTCCGGCGCCCCCGGGCGATTCACCGTGGTGGTTGCCGAGGGGACCGGCGGGCGCGTCACCACGCAGGTCGGGGCCATCGTGCTCGCGAGCGGATTCCGGCCCTACGACGCCCGCCGGCTGCCCGAGCTCGGCTACGGTGAGAGCCCGGACGTGGTGACCCAGCTCCAGCTGGAGACGCTCGCGAAGAAGGCCGGTGGCGCTCCCATCCGGCGCCCCTCGGACGACGCCGAGGTGCGGCGCGTGATCTTCGTGCAGTGCGCGGGCCAGAGGAGCGGGAAGGAGGGCCGTCTGCCCTACTGCTCCGGGCACTGCTGCGTCACCAGCATCAAGCAGGCGATGTACTTCAAGGACCGGGACCCCGGCGTCGAGACCCTGGTGCTCCACGACGACCTGCGCACCCCCGGTGTCGGCGGAGAGGACTTCTACCGGAGCGGCCAGGAGAAGGGGGTCACCTTCGTCCGCGCCCGGGTCGACGGGGTCGTGCCCCGCCCGCTGGGCGCGCTCGTGAGCTTCCACGACCAGGTCCTGAACGAGGACGTCTCGGTCGAGGCGGACCTGGTGGTGCTGGCGACCGGCATGGTCCCGGTCTCCGGTGCGGACTCACCGGTCCTGAATCTCGATTACCTCCAGGGTCCCGAACTGCCCCACCAGCCCGGCGGCTTCCCCGACTCGCCCTTCCCCTTCTTCCCCTGCGAGACCCGCCGCACCGGCATCTACGCCGCGGGTGCGGTGCGCCGGCCCATGGACTCGAGCGAGGCCGCGGAGGACGGGGCAGGTGCCGCCCTGAAGGCCATCCAGGCGGTGGAGAACGCGGCGCAGGGGCGTTCCGGGCCGCCGCGCGCGGGCGACCCGTCCTTCCCCGTCGTGCGCCTGGAGGGCTGCACCCGCTGCGGGCGCTGCGCCCAGGAGTGCCCGTTCGGCGCCATCGACGAGGACGCCCAGGGCTACCCCGTCATCCACGAGGGCCGCTGCCGGCGCTGCGGGATCTGCCTCGGGGCCTGCCCCGAGCGCGTCATCTCCTTCGCGGACTGCTCGGTCGAGAGCGTGGGAGGCGCGATCCGGAGCGTCGCGATGCCCGGGGAGCCCGAGGGCAAGCCGCGCATCCTGGTGCTCGCCTGCGAGAACGGCGCCCTTCCGGCGCTCGACCTCGCGGCCGCGGGCCGCATCGAGCAGAGCGCCTTCGCGCGGGTGGTGCCGGTGCGCTGCCTCGGCGCGGTTCACCCCGCCTGGGTGAGCGGGGCGCTCGAGGCCGGCTACGACGGCGTCGTGCTGATGGGCTGTCCCTCGGGCTCGGACCCCCAGTGTCCCTTCGGCCGGGGCCCGGAGCTCGCCGCGCAGCGCATGGGTGCCGTGAACGAGACGCTGGACCGCCTCGGGTTGGAACGGGAGCGGGTCGTCATCGCCGGGGTTTCGGCCACGGACGCCGGGCAGGCGGCCCGGCGCATCGACGAGATGGCGGCCACGGTCACGCGGATCGGGCTGTCGCCCTTCAAGTTCTGAGGACGGGGCGCCATGGGTGAGGCGGGTAAGGTCATGATCGAGGCGGTCGAGGACCGGGGGGAGGACTATTCGGGCGACTTCCTCGCGGAGGTCGAGGCCCGCGTCGAGGAAGGCGAGTGGGTGACGATGTGCACGCAGTGCGGGGTGTGCTCGGGCTCCTGCCCGCTCGGCCCCGACTGGGAGCACCCGCCCCACAGGATCTTCCAGTTGATCCGCGCCAACCGGCGCGACGAGGTCCTGGGCTCCCCCTCGGTGTGGATGTGCACCTCCTGCCACGCCTGTGTCGTGCGCTGTCCCCGCGGGGTGCCGGTCGCCCACGTGATGCACGGCCTCGCCCACTACGCGGTGCGCCGCGGGCTCGCTCCCGCGGACCCGCCGACCCGCCGGCTCGCCGAGCGCTTCTGGGAGAACGTGGTCCGGACCGGGCGCGTCAACGAGCCGAGGCTCGCCCTCTCGCTCCTCTTCGCAAACGGCCTCGCCGAGGGTGTGCGGCGGACGCTGCGGTCGAGGGACGCGGGTCTCGGCCTCCTGAAGGCGGGGCGCATGAGCCGGCTCGCGGCCGTCGCCGGTGACGGCGTGAAGGACCCCGCGGAGTTGCGCGCGATCCTCGAGAAGGCCCGCGCCATCGAGCTCGCGAAGGCCGCGGCGCTCGAGGACTGAGGAGGCGACAGGCATGGCGAAGCGCCAGTACTCCTTCTTACCCGGCTGCTCCTCCCGCCCGGGTGCCTCCGCCTCGCACTACCTCACCTCCGTGGAGACGGTGTGCGGGGAGCTCGACATCGAGCTCCAGACCATTCCCGACTGGAACTGCTGCGGGGCCTCCCTCGGCCACGTGGGCGGCGGCGAGCTGCCGCGCATCGCGCTCTCGGCGCGCAACCTGGCCCTCTCCGAGCAGGCCCACCCGGGCCAGGATCTGGTCACCGCCTGCCCGGGCTGCTGGCTCGCGACCCGGGAGGCGAGCGAGCGCCTGCGCCAGGACGAGGACCTGATGCGCGACACGCAGGAGGCGTTAGCCGCCGGGGGGTTGCGGGTCCGGGCCGAGCAGAGGGTCCGGCGCCTGGTGGACGTCCTGGTGGAGGACGTGGGCTACGAGGAGATCGGCCGGCACGTGCGCCGGCCGCTCCAGGGGCTCAAGGTGGCGGGCTACGTGGGCTGCCAGAGCAGCCGGCCGGTGGGCGTCGCCGGTGATTCCACCGAGAACCCCACGCATCTGGACCGGCTGGTGGAGGCCCTGGGGGGCGAGCCCGTCCCCTCGTACGAGAAGAAGGTGCAGTGCTGCGGCGGGGCGCTCGCCCTCTCCGAGCCCGCCCGCAGCGAAGGGCTCCTCCGGGGGATCCTCGAGGCGGCCCGCGACCACGAGGTGGACCTCGTCGTCACCCCCTGCCCCCTCTGCCAGCTCCACCTCGAGGTCTACCAGCAGCGCCTCGCCCGGAGCGGGGGCACGCGGCCCGCGATGCCGGTCGTCTGCGCGACGAGCCTGATGGCGGTCGCCTTCGGGCGCTCGGCCCGGGAGGCGGGGCTGGACGGGCAGCTCATCCCCGCCCCGGCGCTGGAGGCGTTGCCCCCGGGTCTTGCCTGAACGTTGTGAATCTGCAACAATCTCGATGTCGATGTTGTTCTTGCACACGGGGTGTTGCATTTCTTTCTCGGGTGTGCCAGACTTCCCACAGCTACTCGCACAGAGGGCTTGCGCCTCCGGCCAGACAATCGGGGGATTGGTCGACTAGGGGTTCACTGTTTCAACACGACATCGGGAGAATTCACATGCAGAAGAAGCTTCTCACCATCGCAGTTGCAGCGGCCCTCGCGGCGCCGGTTGCGGTCATGGCCGACGTGACGGTGTACGGCCAGGCCCATTACAGCTATGACTGGGTTGACGGCTACACCTCGGGCGTTAGCGGCAAGAAGGTGACCGAGGACGCGACGGGCGTGTCCCGCAACAGCCGCATCGGCTTCAAGGGCGCCGAGGACCTGGGTGGCGGTCTGAAGGGTGTGTGGCAGGTCGAGGCCGAGGTCAACGGCAACGAGAACGGCGTCGACTGGCGCAACACGTTCGTCGGTCTGTCGGGCGGCTGGGGCACGATCCTTGTCGGTCGGCACGACACCCCGTACAAGCTGGCCACCGGCAAGCTGGATCCGTTTGGTGACCGCATCGGTGACTATAACGTCGTCATCGGAAACTTCGGCGGGATCGTCACTTCTGACGAGCGCGCCCCGCAGACGATTGCGTACGTGAGCCCGAACTTCTCCGGCTTCAGCGGCGCCATCGCCTATGTCAGCCACTACTTCACGGACCAGGCTGCGACCGGTTCCGCCGGCGCCATTGATGGCGACGAGCGTGACCAGGCCGTCAGCGCGATGGTCATGTACGACAACGCCGGTTTCTTCGCCAGCGCTGCCTACGAGTACGGCGAGGGCAACCGGATTGCTGGGGCCCTGGCTCCCGGGCTTCTGCCCGCTGACCCGGCTGGCTACGACGAGCCTAACCTGACGTCCATGAAGTTCGGTCTGGGCTACACCTTTGCCGGCTTCACCCTGGGCGGCATCTACGAGAATATCGATGCCGATGGGGGCAAGGGTTCGAAGAGCATTGACCGTGATGCGTACTACGTGGCGGCGTCTTACGCCTTCGGCAACAGTGCCATCAAGGGCTTCTGGGGCATGGCGGACGACATTGAGAAAGTTAAGGATAGCGGTGCCTACATGTACGGCGTCGGGTACGACTACAACCTGAGCAAGCGGACCACGCTGTATGCGATGTACGCTGGCATCAACAACGAGCGTAACGGTGATTACGGTCTGTGGGGCGGCCAGGGCCTGAACAGCGCCTACAAGGCCGACGGCCACAACGTCAACGGCTACTCCCTGGGCGTGATCCACAAGTTCTAATCGCTTCCCAGGCGTGACGTGACTCGGACGGGGCCTTCGGGCCCCGTCTTTTTTGTGCGCTCGACGACTCGCCGGACCCGGGAACTGTCAAGAAACTCCCGCGCGCGGATCGAAAATCTGAAGCGGCCGGGGGGCGGAGGGGCGTGGTAGCGTTCCCCCGCTGACTTCGGAGGCCCGAAGGGGCTCCGGGGCAGAGCCGGCTCGAACCCAGGGAAGGAGGAAAGTCACATGGAACGGATGCGCAGCATCGCCCTCGCCGTGGCTCTCGCGGCGCCGTTTGCCCCGCAGGCGGGGCAGACCGTGGACATCAACAACGCGGACGCCGAGACGCTGGCGAAGGTCATCGACGGCATCGGCGTCGCCAAGGCCCAGGCCATTGTGGACT
This sequence comes from Gammaproteobacteria bacterium, assembly GCA_017999615.1. Taxonomy (NCBI): domain Bacteria; kingdom Pseudomonadati; phylum Pseudomonadota; class Gammaproteobacteria; species Gammaproteobacteria bacterium. The sequence continues at coordinate 18,646 of JAGNLM010000014.1, forward strand.
ACCGGAAGGCGAACGGCCCCTTCCAGTCGGTGGAAGGGCTGGCCGCCGTCAAGGGGATCGGCGAGCGTACCGTGGAGCGCAACCGTGACCGGCTGACCGTCGGCGCGGCGTCTGCCGCGGCCCCGGCCCCGGCCAATCCGGCGGCCACCGCTCCGGTCGGCGCCCAGGCCGCGCCCACGCCCGCCCCGGCACGGGCCGCCGCCCGCTGAAGACCCGCTTGCCTCCGCGTGGGGCAGCGGGCACCGGCCAGGGACGGCCGGCACTTCGGTCGGCGGGTTGGCTACGGAACGGGTGACCCGCCGGCCACCTTTCCCTTTCACCCCAGGGCGTTGAACGCGCCGGGGCTTGCCGCAGCTTTTCGTCTCGACATCACGTGCTGGGCCCTCGACTGGGACGACGTCCGGCGCGGGCTACTCGCTCAGCATTGAGGAGAGTGCCGCGAGGACGCTGGCCCGCGTGCCGGTCCCGACCGGTATGGCCTCCGTGACGCGCGTGCATGCTAAACTTTATTCAGTAGAGTTCAACTTGCTTGAAGGGTTGCTATGGCACGCACCAGCCGGAACCTGGGCTTTACTGTCCCGCCGCGCATGGCGGATGAGTTTGAACGGGTTGCCGAGGAGGAGGGAAGCACGAAGAGCGAGCTCTTTCGCCGGATGTTTCGCCTGTACCAGACCTACCGTGCGCCGCTTGTGAATCGAACGCAGGCGCCAGATGCGTGGGTAGAACGTCTGATCCTGGAGGCCCAGGAAGCGGAGCGCCGCGGCCCCCTGAACGCGAAGGAATACAGCGCCGAGATGGAACGCTCACAGATCTATGGCGCGCAACGGGCGAAGGCCCTTGGCATCAACTCGGAGAAGGAACTCGAGAACATGCTCTATGGGAAAAGATCGCCCCGGTAGCCTGCGCGTCGTCCTCGACACCAACGTTCTCATCTCGTCGCTTCACTTCCCAAACGGTGCGCTTTCCCGCATCTGGGTGCTGCTCGGTGGCCAGGTGCGGCTCATCCTTTCGCCTGCAATTCTTTCTGAGTTGGCTGAGAAGCTCCGGGGCAAGTTCGGGTGGGACGAAGCCGAGCTCCAGCGGACGTTGCGGACGCTCGTACGGAGAGCCGTCATTGTGCGGCCCACGACCATTCCCGACGTCCTTCCTGACGACCCTGACGACAACCACATCATCGCGTGTGCAGTGTCGGGACGCGCCGACGTTATCGTAAGCGGCGACCGCGACCTGCTACGTCTCAAAGCGTACGAGGGAATCCCCATCGTTCGGCCGATGGACTTCGTGCGCATGGTGGGAGGCACGCGTTAGGTTGGGGGACTGGGCGGCCTCAGCCGTCAAGAGGCTCCAGCTGTCACCGGCCCTGGAGATACGCCTCCGCCTCGGCCAGCCGGTCCGGGGTGCCCACATCGAACCAGGCGCCTTCGTAGAGCTCCCCGCTGACCTGGCCCCGCGCGGCCGCCGCCCGCAGCAGCGGGCCGAGCGCGAAGGCGCCGGGGGTCTGGCCCGCGAAGAGGGCGGGCTGGTAGACGCCGATGCCGCTGAAGGTGAGCCGCTCCCCGGGGCCGTCGCCCACGCGGTCCCCGTCCAGGGGAAAGTCACCCTTCGGGTTGTGGGGCGGGTTCGGCACGAGCACCAGGTGGGCGAGGGCGGCCGGCGCATGGGCCAGGTCCGCGAAGGGGAGGTCCGTCCAGACGTCGCCGTTCACCACCAGGAAGGGGCCGGGGCCGAGCAGGGGCAGCGCCCGGTGGATGCCTCCGCCGGTCCCGAGGGCGGTGGGCGCCTCGGGCGAATAGCGGATCCGCAGCCCCCAGCGGGACCCGTCCCCCAGGGCCTTTTCGATCTCGGCCCCCAGGTGCGCGTGGTTGACCACGATCTCCCGGAAGCCGGCGGCGGCGAGGTGCTCCAGGTGGTGCACAACGAGTGGCTTTCCCGCCACAGGGATCAGCGGTTTGGGCACCGTGTCGGTGAGCGGCCGCATGCGCTCCCCGCGCCCGGCGGCGAGGATCATGGCCCTCACGAAGAGAAGTCCGATGAACCGCAAAGGCACAGAGGCGCAGAGGATATTTTATCGATCAATCTCTGTGTCTCTGCGTCTCCGTGGTTAACACGAAGCTTCATGCCCCCACCTGGTCCAGCACGCCCAGCAGCCCCCCCAGCTCCCCCTGCCTTCCCGCCACCTCCCGCACGTACCCGAGGGTGCGCGGGATGTCGGGGAGGTAGTGGGGCTTGCCGTCCCGGTGGTGCAGGCGAGCGAAGATCCCGGCCGCCTTCAGGTGGCGCTGGGCCCCGGCGAGGTCGAGCCAGCGCAGGAACACCTCGGGGTCGGTCCGGGGGATGGCGCCGGCGGCCTCGAGACGGCGCCCGTAGCCGAGCGCGGTCTCCCGTACGAATTCCGCCGGCCAGGCGACGTAGCAGTCCCGCAACAGGCTCACCAGGTCGTAGGTCACCGGCCCCACCAGGGCCCCCTGGAAGTCCAGGACGCCCGGGTTGCCCTCCGCGAGAAGCATCAGGTTCCGGGAGTGATAGTCCCGGTGCACGAAGGTGCGCGGCTGCTCGAGCGCCCCGGCCACCAGCACGTCCTCCGCGGCGGCGAGGCCCCTCTCCTGGTCCGGCGTCAGGGTGACGCCCAGGTGCCGGCCGAGATACCACTCGCGGAAGATGCCGAGCTCGAGGCGCAGCAGGCGTTCGTCGTAGGCGGGCAGACCCCGGGTCGGGACCGCGGTCTGCATGCGCAGCAGGGTGTCCAGGGCATCCCCGTAGAGCCTCTCCGCCGAGGCCCCCCCGGCGAGCGCGGCGAGGTAGTGGGTGCTGCCCAGGTCGGTCAGCAGCAGCAGGCCCCGCGCGAGGTCCGTGGCCAGCACCCGGGGGACGGTGACGCCGGCCGCGGCCAAGCGGGCGGCGAGCTCGACGAAGGGGCGCGAGTCCTCGCGCTCGGGCGGGGCGTCCATCAGGATGAGCGACTCTGCGTCCCGCGTGATGCGGAAGTAGCGCCGGAAGCTGGCGTCGCTCGAGGCGGGGGCGAGGGTGAAATCCCCGAACCCCAGCTCCTCGGAGAGCCAGCGGCGGGCGAGGTCGAGACGGGCGTCGGTGGGGGTGTTCACGGGGCTTGTCTCACGGGCGGCCGGCAGTATAGCGGGGCGCCCCGTCGCCGTCAGATTCCGGGCTAGAATGTCCGCCACCCCCGCGAGACGGCTGCCGAACGCACGCGCCATGTCCCCCACCGCCCCCGACCCGGAAGCCCTGATCCGTCTCGGCGTTGCCGTCCTGGAGACGGAGGCGGCGGCCATCCGCGACCTCGTGCCCCGCGTCGGCGGGGACTTCGCCCGGGCCTGCGAATACCTGCTGGCCTGCCGCGGCCGCATCGTCGTCCTCGGCATGGGCAAGTCGGGCCACGTGGGCGGCAAGATCGCCGCGACCCTCGCCAGCACCGGCAGCCCCGCCTTCTTCGTCCACCCGGGCGAGGCGAGCCACGGCGACCTGGGGATGATCACCGCCGCGGACGTGGTCCTGGCGCTCTCGACCTCCGGCGAGACGGACGAGATCCTGGCCATCCTGCCGATCATCCGCCGCCTCGGCGTCCCGCTCGTCGCGCTGACCGGCAACCCCGGCTCGCGGCTCGCCCGCGAGGCGAGCGTGCACCTGGACGTGAGCGTGGCCCGCGAGGCGTGCCCCCTGGGGCTCGCCCCGACCGCGAGCACGACGGCGGCGCTCGCCATGGGGGACGCGCTCGCGGTGGCGCTGCTGCAGGCGCGGGGCTTCAGCGCGGAGGACTTCGCGCGCTCGCACCCCGCCGGGCGCCTCGGGCGCCGGCTGCTGCTGCACATCGCCGACGTCATGCGCACGGGCGCCGCGCTGCCCCGGGTCGGCCCCGATGCGACCCTGAGCGAGGCGCTGGTGGAGATGACCAGCAAGGGGCTCGGCATGACCGCCATCGTGGACGCCGGGGACCGGGTGCTCGGCCTCTTCACCGACGGCGACCTGCGCCGGGCGCTCGACCGCCGGGTGGACCCCCACGAGGCCCGCATCGCCGAGCTGATGACCCGCAATCCGAAGACCGTCCCGCCGGGGCTCCTCGCCGTCGAGGCCCTGAACCGCATGCAGCAGCACAAGATCAACGGCTTCCTGGTGACCGCCGAGGACGGCCGGTTGCTGGGGGCGCTGAACACGCACGACCTGCTGCGGGCGGGCGTGCTGTGAGGGACGCGCTGTGACGGAGGTGCCGGAGCGGTGAGGGGGCAGGCGTGAAGGATGTCCTGGAGCGGGCCGCACGCGTGCGGCTGGTGGTCTTCGACGTCGACGGCGTGCTGACCGACGGCAGCCTCTTCTTCGGCGACGACGGCGAGGAGTACAAGGCCTTCCACGCGCGGGACGGGCAGGGCATGGCCATGCTGCGCGAGGCCGGGGTGGAGATCGGGGTCATCAGCGGCAGGACCTCGCGGGCGGTCACTCACCGCATGTCCTCGCTCCACGTCTCCCACGTGTACCAGGGCCAGCAGGACAAGCTGGCCGCCTTCGAGGAGCTGCTCGGCAAGCTCGGCCTCACCGCGGACCAGGCGGCCTTCGTGGGCGACGACGTCATCGACCTCCCCATCCTGCTGCGCGCCGGGCTCGCCATCGCGGTGGCGGACGCCCACCCCCTGGTGGCGCGCCACGCCCACTGGCAGACCCCCAGCGCCGGGGGGCGCGGCGCCGGCCGGGACGTCTGCGAGCTCATCCTGGAGGCGCGGGGCCAGCTCGAGGCGCTGTCGCAGCGCTACCTGCGGTGAGCCGTTGGTGGATCGCGGCCCTCCTCGCGAGCGCGCTCCTCGGCAGCGCGCTCGACGTGTAGATGCGCGACGTGACGGTGCTGCCCTCCCGCGAAGAGGCCCGCACGGAGGCCCCCGCGCGCATCGTCGGGCCCTGGGGCGAGGCCGAGGGCGTCGGCATGAATCTCCGGCTCGCCGCGAGCCGGTTGGAACTTCTCTCCCGGGTGAGGACCCGCTATGACCCACAAAGGCACTGAGCTGTTCCTGATCCTGCTCGCGACCCTTCCCGGGGCCGCCCTCGCGCTCTCCACCGACCGGGACCAGCCGGTGCACATCGAGGCCGACCGGGGCGAGCTGGACGACGTGAAGGGGGTGACCATCTACGAGGGCCGGGTGGTGGTGACCCAGGGCAGCATCAAGATCACGGGCGACCGCGTGGTCCTGTACTACGACGACCAACGGGACATCTCGCGGGCCGAGGCCGTCGGCAAGCCGGCGACCTACCAGCAGCTCTCGGACGGCGAGACCGAGCCGCTCAAGGCGCGGGCGCTGCGCATGGACTATCAGGTCAAGGAGGGGGTCATCGACCTCTACGACGACGCGAGCGTCCTCCAGTCGGGCAACAGCCTCTTCGGGAACCGGATCACCTACGACACGGTGAACGAGCGGGTGAAGGCCTCGCGCTCCGGTTCCGGGGAGGACCGCGTGCGCGTCATCCTCACCCCCAAGGCGAAGGACGGTGGGAAGGACGGAAAGAAGGATGGCGCCCCGGAGCCGGCGAAAGGCCAGCCCGCAAACGCCGGGCCCGGGAAGGGCGCCGCGCGATGAGCGTCCTGGCGGCGCGCCATCTGTCCAAGCGCTACCGCTCCCGGTATGTGGTGAACGACGTCAGCCTCAGCGTCACCAGCGGCGAGGTGGTCGGCCTGCTCGGCCCGAACGGCGCCGGCAAGACCACTTCGTTCTACATGATCGTGGGGCTGGTCCGCCCCGACGGCGGCACCATCGAGGTCAACCGGCGGGACATCACCTGGGAGCCGATGCACGTGCGCGCCCGGCTCGGCGTCGGCTACCTGCCCCAGGAGCCGTCGGTGTTCCGCAAGCTCACCGTGGAGCAGAACATCCTCGCCATCCTGGAGACGCGCCCGGACATGGACCGTGCCGAGCGTGAGCGCCGCGCGGAGTCGTTGATGAACGAGCTCCACGTGGGGCACCTGCGCGACCAGATGGGGCTCAGCCTCTCGGGCGGTGAGCGCCGGCGCGTGGAGATCGCCCGGGCGCTCGCCGCGGACCCGCGCTTCATCCTCCTGGACGAGCCCTTCGCCGGCGTCGACCCGCTCTCGGTGGTGGACATCCAGCGCATCATCGCCCACCTGAAGGAGCGCGGGATCGGCGTCCTCATCACCGACCACAACGTCCGCGAGACCCTCGGGATCTGCGACCGCGCCTACATCGTGACCGAGGGCCACACCATCGCCGAGGGCGACCCCGAGTCGATCCTGCAGGACCGGCGGGTGCGCGAGGTCTATCTCGGCGAGGATTTCAAGCTGTGACCGGTGGTTCATGTGGTCTCGTTTATGCAAGGCAAAGATTGGGCTAGACTTGCCGCTAAAGGGGGTACCTAACCACCCGACGCCGCAGTGGCCATGAAGCAGTCCCTCCAGCTCCGTCTCGGTCAGCACCTGACCATGACCCCCCAGCTGCAGCAGGCGATCCGCCTCCTGCAGCTCTCCACCCTCGAGCTGCAGACGGAGGTCGAGCAGGTACTCGAGTCGAACCTGATGCTGGAGCGGGCCGAGGAGGAGGGCGAATCCGGGGCCGACGCGGGGGCGAGCCCGGCCGAGGCCTCCGCGGGCGCCGCCGAGGCGGCTGGTCCTGCCGAGCGGGGGGAGGCGTCCGCCGAGGAACCGGACGACGACGGCCTCGCCCAGGAGCCGGACCTCACCATGGAGGGCGGGGACATCCCCGAGGAGCTGCCGGTCGACAGCGCCTGGGAGGACGTCTACGACGGCACGGCGGGCCACACGGGGTCCGCCGACGGCGAGGCGGTCGAATTCGACCAGCTGCGCGGGCGCGAAGTCACCCTGCGCGACCACCTCCAGTGGCAGCTGCTCCTCACCCCACTCTCCGAGACCGACCGGGCCGTCGCCACCGCCATCATCGACGCCATCGACGAGGACGGCTACCTGCGGGCGAGCCTGGAGGAGATCCGCGACAGCATGGGCGGCGAGCCGCCCGTGGGGCTCGCCGAGGTGGAGGCGGTGCTCCACCGCGTGCAGGCCTTCGATCCGCCGGGGATCGGCGCGCGGGACCTGCGCGAGTGCCTGCTGATCCAGCTGCGCCAGCTCGACCCCAGGACCTGCTGGCGGGCCGAGGCGATCGACCTCGTGAGCGACCACCTAGGGCTCCTGGCGAGCCGGGACTTCGCCCAGCTCTCCCGGCGCATGCGCCTGGACCGCGCCGCGCTCCAGGAGGTGCTGCGCCTGGTGCAGGGACTGAGCCCCCGCCCGGGCGGCGAGCTGCCCGCGAGCGAGCCGGAGTTCATCGTCCCCGACGTGTTCGTGCGCAAGCACAAAGGCACCTGGCTCGTGGAGCTCAACGCCGACGCCCTGCCGCGCTTGCGCATCAATCCCTACTATGCGAGCCTCGTGCGCAGGGCCGACACGAGCGCGGACAACACCACGTTGAAGGCCCACCTGCAGGAGGCCCGCTGGTTCATGAAGAGCCTGCAGAGCCGGAGCGAGACCCTGCTCCGGGTGGCCTCGACCATCGTCGAGCGCCAGCGTGGATTCCTCGAGCACGGGGACGAGGCGATGAGGCCCATGGTCCTCCACGACGTCGCCGAGGTCCTGGGCATGCACGAGTCGACCATCTCCCGCGTGACGACGCGCAAGTACATGCACACGCCGCGGGGGACCTTCGAGCTAAAGTACTTCTTCTCCAGCCACCTGCCGACCGACAGCGGCGGTGGGTGCTCGTCCACGGCCATCCGGGCCCTGATCCGGCGGCTCGTGGCGGCGGAGAATCCTCAGAAGCCTCTGAGCGACAACCGGATCGCCTCGCTGCTCTCGAAGGAGGGTATCCAGGTGGCCCGCAGGACCGTCGCCAAATACCGGGAGGGGATGGCCATCCCTCCCTCGAGTGAACGCAAGCGGCTGGCCTAGAAGGGCCAGAAAGGAGTGCGTCTATGCAGATCACGGTGAGTGGACACCACGTGGAGGTGACTTCGTCGCTGCGCGAGTACGTCGAGAGCAAGCTGCAGCGCCTGGAGCGGCACTTCGATCACCTCACGACCGTCCACGTCGTCCTGAGCGTCGAGAAGCTCCTCCAGAAGGCCGAGGCCACGCTGCACCTGGCGGGGGCGAACCTCTTCGCCGACGCGATCGAGGAGGACATGTACGCGGCCATCGACGCGCTCGCCGACAAGCTCGACCGGCAGGTCAAGCGCCACAAGGAGCGCAAGACCGAGCATCGCGCCACCCCCGGCGCGAAGGCCCCGGAAGCCTGAGTCTCGGACGCCGGCGGGCCGTTCGGCCCGCCGGCCTCTCTCCATGTCCCATCGGGTCTCGGATATCCTCACCGCGGACCGGACGGCCTGCGAGGTCGAGGTCGCGAGCAAGAAGCGCGCGCTCGAGAAGGTCTCCGAGCTGATCGCGTCCGCCGACCCCGAGCTCAGCGCAGGCGCGGTGTTCGATTGCCTCCTCGCCCGGGAGCGCCTGGGCAGCACGGGGCTCGGCCACGGCGTCGGCCTTCCCCACGGGCGGCTCAAGCAGCTCACCCAGCCGATCGGCGCCTTCGTGCGGCTCGTCTCCGGCGTGGACTACGACGCCGTCGACCGGGAGCCGGTGGACCTGCTCTTCGGGCTGCTCCTGCCCGATGGCGCGCCGGAGACCAATCTCGAGCTGCTCGCCTCGCTGGCGGAGCTCTTCGACGACTCCGGGCTGAGGGAGCGGCTGCGGGCGACCGACCGCTGCCAGGCCCTCTTCGAGCTCATCACGCGCGCGAAGGACGGGGACTAGGCGTGTCGGCCCCCGTCGTCACGGTCCCCGGCGTGCTGGTCGAGGTCCTGGGCGAGGGGGTCCTGCTCACCGGGGCCTCCGGGGTCGGCAAGAGCGAGCTGGCCCTCGAGCTCGTCAGCCGGGGGGCTCGGCTCATCGTCGACGACGCCCCGGAGTTCCGGCGGTTGGAGGACTCGTCCCTCGAGGGCTCCTGTCCCGAGGAGGGGCTCGGGGACTTCCTGGCCCACCGCGAGCTGGGGATCCTGAACGTGCGGGAGCTGCTGGGAGCGGGGGCTGTCCGCTCCCGGGGCCGGCTGGAGCTGATCGTGGAGCTGCGCCGCCCACCGGCGAGCGGCATCGTCGACGAGGGTCCCTGCCTCGGACTCTGTTACGAGACCCGGGAGGTGCTCGGCGTCCCGGTCCCGGCGGTGCGGCTGTGGTCGCGCGCCGGGCGCAATCTCGCGGTCCTCGTGGAGATGCTGGTGCGCAGTCACCGGCTGCGCAGGGCCGGCTACGACGCCTATGCCGATTTCACGCGGCGCCAGGAGGCGCTGATGGCCGGGCGCGCAGGGGAGGGCTGAGGGGTGCGCCTCGTGGTGGTGAGCGGTCTGTCCGGCGCCGGCAAGAGCGTCGCCCTGCACGCGCTCGAGGACCTCGGCTACTACTGCATCGACAACCTGCCCGCGGACCTGCTGCCCGCCTTCGCCGCGCAGATGGCGAGCCCCGAGAGGCCGGTCTACGAGAACGCCGCGGTGGGCATCGACGCCCGCAACCCCTCGCGGTCGCTGGAGCGGCTGCCCGGCATCCTGAGCGAGCTGCGTGCGAAGGGGATGGAGTGCCAGCTGCTCTTCTTCGATGCCGAGGAACCCATCCTCATCAAGCGCTACAGCGAGACGCGCCGGCGCCACCCGTTGACGAGCGGCGAGATCTCGCTGGCGGAGGCGATCGGCCGGGAGCGCGAGTTGTTGGAGCCGCTCGCCAGCTCGGCCGACCTGCGCATCGACACCAGCCTCACGAGCCTGCACCAGCTGCGCGACATCATCCGCCTGCGCCTGGTGAGCAGCCCGCCGGGGACGCTGTCGGTGCTGTTCGTTTCGTTCGGCTTCAAGCACGGCGTGCCGCGGGACGCGGACTTCGTCTTCGACCTGCGCTGCCTGCCCAACCCGCACTGGGAGCCGCACCTGCGCCCGTTCACCGGGCGCGACGCGCCGGTCGTCGAATACCTCTCCCGGGACGCCATGGTGGCGGAGATGGAGGCCTCCATCGCGTCCTTCCTGGAGACCTGGCTCCCGCGCTTCCAGGCCGAGAGCCGGCCCTACCTCACGGTGGCGCTGGGCTGCACGGGCGGCCAGCACCGCTCCGTGTACATGGCCGAGAGGCTCGCCGCGCGGTTCCGCCAGGACGCGCGCTGGTCCGTCATCCTCCGCCACCGGGAGCTCTCCTGACGCCACCGCGGTGAGCACCGCGGGGGCCGGGGCGGAGCCCCTATTTCCCCTCGGCCTTCATCTTCTCCAGGCGTTCCCGGGCGAGACGGCCCTGGGGGGTGGTGGGGTAGCGGGTTGCCACCTCTTCCAGGGCCTTCCTGGCGCGCTCGGTCTCGCCCGTCTCCGCGTAGATGAGTCCCATCTTCAGCTTCGCGTGGCTCACCTTGGCGCTGTCGGGGTAGGTCTGGACGAGCTTGTTGAACTCCGTCATCGCCGGCTGGAACTGGCGATTCACGTAGTAGCTCTCGCCGAGCCAGTACTGGGCGTTGTCCGAGTAGGGCCCGGAGGGGTAGGTCTTGAGAAAGGTGCCGAAGGCCTTGGATGCCTGGTCGTAGCGGCCTTCCTTGAGCAGGCCGAAGGCCTGCTGGTACTGGTTCTGCTCCTTCAGGGGGTCGGCCCCGGCGGCCGCGGCTGCGGGGGCTGCCGCCGCAGGCGCCGGCCCTGCAGAGGCTGCCGGCGCCGCGGAGGCTGTGGGCCCAGCGGCGGGTCCCGCGGCGGCCCCCGCGGAAGACGCCTGAGCCCCCGTGGCCCCGCTTGCGGCCCCCGCCGCGGGCCGCTGAGAGGGCGCGGTCCCGGAAGACGCGGCGCTCTCCGCGGCAGCGGAGCCCGCGCCCCCTTCCATCCGCTTCAGGCGGCGGTCGAGGTCGAGGAAGAGCTCCTTCTGGCGGCGGGAGAGGTCGGATACGGCGCCGGAGTGGTCCTCGACCTCCCCTCGCAGCTCGCGCACCTCACGGGTGAGCCGGTCGAGCCGGTCCAGGATGTCCACCAGGGTGTTGCTATCCAGCTGGCGCTCCAGGCGCCCGAGGCGGTCCTCGACCGACATGCGGCCCTGGGCCGGCGCGAGGCCGGGAGCCAGGGCGGCCAGCACCGCAGCGGACAGGGCCAGCAGCGGCCCGTAGCGGGTTCCGCGAGCCATCGTCAGCGCGACCCGTAGACGATCTCGACCCGCCGGTTCAGCGACCAGGCCGACTCATCGCCGCCGTCGGCGGCGGGCTTCTCTTCGCCGAAGCTCACCGCGCGCAGCTGATTGCCCCCGGCGCCGTAGGCGGTCATGAGCCGGCGCACCGCCTGGGCCCTGCGCTCGCCGAGACCGAGGTTGTACTCGCGCGAGCCGCGCTCGTCGGTGTTCCCTTCCAGGGTCGCGGCGGCGCGCTTCTCGGCGAGGTAGGCGGAGTGGGCCTCCAGCGTCGAGCGGTACTCTTCGCGCACCTCGTCACTGTCGTAGTCGAAGTAGATGACCCGCTTGGAGAGCGGGCTCGTCGGGTCGTCGACCGACTTGCCGCGCCAGCTCCCCGCGAGCCCGGAGGCCCCGGCGACACCACCGACACCACCGACACCACCGATTCCGCGAACGCGGCCCCCGGCCTCGTCCAGGCCGGAGGTCGAGACCGACGACCCCGCCGCCCGGTCTTCCACCGCGATACCTTCGTCGTCCTGGGTGCCCACGGTCTGGCACGCGGCCAGGGGGAGCAGCAGGGAGGCGACCAACAACGGCTTCCAGAATCTCGCAGACATGGGGTTCTCCTGGAGAATGTGGGTTTCAGTCGAGGAAAGGGGACCACGCGGGCTCGCGCACGGTGCCGGAGCTGACGCTGAGACGCTGGCGCACACGGCCGTCCACCGAAACGGCCTCGAGCGTTCCGCCGCGTCCGCCGCTGGCGTAGAGCACCATCGAGCCGTTCGGCGAGAAGCTCGGCGACTCGTCGAGCCGGGTTTCGGTGAGCACGCGCATCGCCCCGGTGTCGAGGTCCAGCAGGCCGATGCGGTAGCTCCCGCGTGCGCCGTGGATCATGGCGACCCGCTTGCCGTCGGGCGAATGGACCGCGCGTGCGTTGTAGTCGCCCTCGAAGGTGACTCGCCGGGCGGCCCCGCCCCCGCTCGCGACCCGGTAGATCTGGGGCTTGCCGCCCCGGTCGGAGGTGAAGACGAGCGAGCTGCCGTCCGGGGCCCAGTTCGGCTCGGTGTCGATGGCCGGGTTGTCGGTCAGGCGCAGGAGCTGGCGGGTGGCGATGTCGAGGACGTAGACGTCCGGGTTGCCGTCGCGCGAGAGCGTGAGGGCGAGGCGCGTCCCGTCGGGCGACCAGGCCGGGGCGCTGTTGATGCCTTCGAAGGCGGCGACGCGCTCGCGCCGCCCGCTCGCCAGGTCCTGGATGTAGACGGCCGAGCCGCCGTCCTCGAAGGAGACGTAGGCGAGCCGGCGCCCGTTCGGGGACCAGGCCGGGGACAGGATGGGCTGCCCCGACTCGAGGACGGTGTTGGGGTTGGCCCCGTCGCTGTCGGCAACCTCGAGCGAGTAGCGCCGGTTGCCCGTCGCCCCGCGGGACTCGGTGACGTAGGCGACGCGGGTGGCGAAGGCGCCCCGCTCTCCCGTCAGCTTCTCGTAGATCAGGTCCGCCACCTTGTGGGCGGCGCGGCGCAGGGTGTCGTTGCGCGCCGGTATGGCGTATCCGGCGAGCTGCTGTCCCTTGAACACGTCGAGGAGATGGAACTCGACGCTGTACGCACCGCCCTCGGGCCGAACCCGGCCGATCACCAGGTTCTCGGTGCCGAGCTTGCGCCAGTCGCCGAAGTCCACCTGGCTCGCCTCCGCGGGGCGCGCCGGCAGGTCGCGCTCCGCGATGGGTGCGAAGCGGCCGGTGCGGGCCAGGTCCGCTGCGACGACCTCCGCGACGTCCACGGGCAGCGACCCGGTGGCGGCGAACGGCACGATGGCGATCGGCTGCGCCCCCTCGGTGCCCTGGGTGATGCGGATCGTGAGAACCGCCGCGGCCTCCCGCGCGCCCGTGGTCAGCAGGGCCACGGCCCACAAGACTTGCAGTAGCGCTCTGCGCACTCTCATTTCTCCGGCTCGAAGCTGAACTCGATCTCCTGGGCGAACAACGAGGCGTCCCGCGGCCGCGGCAGGGGCGAAGCCTTCAGCACAGCCCTTTCGACCGACTGATCGAAGGCCGTGTTCCCGCTGCTCTGCACGACCCGCACCTCGACCACCTCGCCGCCGGGGATCTGGCGCACCCGCACCTTGCAGCTGAGGCCCTTCGACGCGCCCTGGGGCCGTAGCCACTGGCGCTGGACCTTGTCCTGGATCTGGGCGACGTACTCGTTGAAGGCCTGGGAGAGGAGCTGCTGGCGCTGGCGGCCGAGCTGGGCCTCCTCCTCGGCGATCGCGCTCTGGAGCGCCTGCTCCGCCCTCTGGCGCTCCCGGGCCTCTTCCACCCTGCGCCGCTCGGCTTCGGCCCGGCCGCGCGCCTCGTCCGCCTTCTTCCTCTCCTCTTCGGCGTGGCGCCGCTCTTCGGCGATGCGTTTCTGCTCCTCCTCGGCGCGGCGCTTCTCCTCCGTGAGGCGCTTCTGTTCCTCGGCGGCGTGGCGCTTCTCTTCCGCGACCCGCTTCTGCTCCTCCTCGACCCGCTTCTGTGCCTCCTGGGCCTTGCGCCGCTCTTCGGCGATGCGCTGCTGCTCCTCCTCGGCGCGGCGCTTCTCCTCCGTGAGGCGCTTCTGCTCCTCGGCCGCGTGGCGCTTCTCTTCCGCGAGCCGCTTCTGCTCCTCCTCGACGCGGCGCCGGTGCTCCTCCTCGGCGCGCTGGCGCTCCACGGTCGCGCGGCGCTGCTCCTCCTCCAGCCGCTTCTTCTCCTCGGCGGCGCGCTGGCGCTCGGCCTCGGCGTGCAAGCGCTGCTCCTCCGCCCGGCGGTGCTCGGCCTCGGCCTGCCGGCGCTGTTCCTCCGCCCGGCGCTGGTCCTCCTCGGCCGTGCGCTTGCGCTCCTCTGCCGCCTTCTGCTCGGCCGCGATACGCGAGAGCCGCTCCTCTCCGGTCCGGCGCTCCGCCTCGACCTGCTGCTGCTCCTCCCGGAGCCTTTCCAGCCGCTCGGCCTCGGCCTGCCGGCGGGCCTTCTCCGCCTCGGCCTCGCGCCGGGCGGTCTCGGTGCGCTCTTCCTCCGCCTCGCGCTGTTCCCGGGCTCGAGCCGCCTGTTCCTCCAGGCGGCGCTTGCGCTCCTCCTCGGCCTGGCGCTTGCGCTGGTCCTGGCTCTGCAGCTGCTGGAGCTCCTTGCGGACCTTCTGCTCGTCCACCGCGACGGCCTGCACCACCTCGGGCTGGGGGCTGCCGCCGGTGATCTTGGGGGTCCAGTCGAGGCTGAAGAGCAGCAGCGCGAGGAAGGCGAGGTGGACCAGAACCGCCAGGAGCCCCGACCGGATGCTGTCGAAGACGCCCCTGGCCATCACCGGCTCGACGGCTCGGCCGGCTCCGTCATCAGGCCGACCGTCGGGGCGCCCGCCTGTTGCAGGAGGGCCATCGCCCGCACCACCGTCCCGTAGGCGGCGTCGCGGTCGCCTTTGACGAGCACCGGAAGCCCCGGCTTGTGGCGCAGCAGCGCGCCTACGCGGTTCACCAGCGTGTCCCGGTCGATGGGCTGGTCCTGGCCCTCGCCGTAATTGACGAAGGTCCGGCCCTGGGAGTCGACGGTGACGATGAGGGGCTCCTCGCTCTGGCGCTCGATGGGCGCGGCGGCGGCCTGGGGAAGGTCGACCTTCACCCCCTGGCTGAGGAGCGGCGCCGTGACCATGAAGATCACGAGCAGCACCAGCATGACGTCGATGTAGGGCACCACGTTGATGTCCGACATGGGACGCCGCCGGCGGTAGCGCTGGATGGTGGCGGGGTTCGGCATGGCGCGGGGCTCGGGCCGGGGCGCGGAGCGCCCTCAGCCGTGAACCTGACGCTGGAGGATGGTGGAGAACTCCTCCAGGAACGTGCCGTAGCGGTTCACCAGCCGCTCCACGTCGTTGGAGTAGCGGTTGTATGCGATCACGGCGGGAATGGCGGCGAACAGGCCCACGGCGGTCGCGATCAGGGCCTCGGCGATGCCGGGCGCCACCATCGCCAGGGTCGCCTGCTGGACGTTCCCGAGGGCGCGGAACGAATTCATGATGCCCCACACGGTGCCGAAGAGGCCCACGTACGGGCTCGTGGAGCCGACGGTCGCGAGGAAGGAGAGGTGGGTCTCGAGGGTGTCGATCTCCCGCGACAGGGCGACCCGCATCGCGCGCTGGGTGCCGTCCAGGACCGCCGCCGGCTCGATGTTGGTCTGCTTGCGCAGCCGGGCGAACTCCTTGAAGCCGGCCTCGAAGATCCGCTCCATCCCCGCCGGGCTCTGGCGGCGCGAGGTGATCTTGTTGTAGAGCGAGAGCAGGTCCTTTCCGGACCAGAAGCGGTCCTCGAAGTCGTCCGCCGCGCGCCGGGCCGCGCCGAGCTGGCCGCGCTTGCGGAAGATCATGGTCCAGGAGGCCAGCGAGGCCGTGAGCAGGATGCCCAGGACGATCTGGACGAGGACGCTCGCGTTCGCGACCAGGGTGACGAGGGAGAGATCGGTGGTCAAACGCGCAGACCTCGCAGCAGGGCGTCCGGCATCGGGCGGGGGCGGAATCTCACCGCGTCCAGACAAGCCACCCGCACCTCACCGCGGCAGAGGAGCGTGTCCGGGTCGCGAGATACCGTCTGGGCCAGCTCGAGGCTGGCCGGTCCCAGGCGCACTAGTTTAACACCGACCGTGAGCCGGTCGTTGAGCCGCGCCGGCCGCAGGAACTCCAGGTGCGCCTCCACGACCGCGAACAGCACGCTCTGCTCGGAGTGGAGCACGTCCAGCTCGAAGCCGAGGGCGCGCAGCCACTCAGTGCGCGCGCGCTCCATGTACTTGAGATAGTTCGAGTGGTAGACCACCCCGCCGGCGTCGGTGTCCTCGTAGTAGACCCGCACCGGCCAGGTGAACCCGGGCGCGTCCCGGTCTTCCGCAGGTGATTCAGCCGCCATCCTCGTCGCTGCTCCGGGCCCCACGCTCGAAAAGGTCCAGCGTCTGGCGCGCCTCGCTCGCGGGAGGGGTGAGCCCGAAGTAGAGCCAGGCGTTCGCGGTGGCCATCCGCCCGCGCGGTGTGCGCATCAGGAAGCCCTGCTGGATGAGGTAGGGCTCGATGACGTCCTCGATGGTCCCGCGCTCCTCGCCGATGGCCGCGGCGAGGCTGTCGACGCCGACCGGACCGCCCTGGAACTTCTCCAGGATCGCAAGCAGCAGCCTGCGGTCCATGCCGTCGAGGCCCCGGCGGTCGACCTCGAGCAGCTCCAGGGCCTGGGCGGCGACCGGCCCTGTGATGGTGCCGTCGGCCCGCACCTCGGCGTAGTCCCGCACCCGGCGCAGCAGCCGGTTGGCGATGCGCGGGGTGCCCCGGGCCCGCCGGGCGAGCTCGGCGGCGCCGTCCGTGGCGAGGGCGACGCCCAGGATCCGCGCCGAGCGCTCCAGTACGGCCTGCAGCTCGCGCTCGTCGTAGAACTCCAGGCGCTGGACGATCCCGAAGCGATCCCGCAGGGGCGAGGTGAGGAGCCCCGCCCGGGTGGTGGCCCCGACCAGGGTGAACGGGGGGAGGTCGAGCTTGATGGAGCGGGCCGCCGGGCCCTCCCCGATCAGGATGTCGAGCTGGAAGTCCTCCATCGCCGGGTAGAGGACCTCCTCGACCACGGGGCTCAGGCGGTGGATCTCGTCGATGAAGAGCACGTCCCGGGGCTCGAGGCCGGTGAGCAGCGCGGCCACGTCGCCCGGGCGCTCCAGCACCGGGCCGGAGGTCTGGCGCAGCCCCACGCCCATCTCCCGGGCCACGATGTGGGCGAGGGTGGTCTTGCCGAGGCCCGGCGGGCCGAACACCAGCAGGTGGTCCAGGGCCTCGCCGCGCCGGCGCGCCGCCTCGATGAAGATGGCGAGTTGCTCCCGGACCGCCGGCTGACCGACAAAGTCCTGCAGGCGCAGCGGCCGCACGGCGCGGTCCAGCACCTCGTCCTGGCGGGTGGCCGCGGGCCCGACGAGTCTGCCGGTGGAGGGGGGCACGGTCACGGCGCGGCCCCCTTTCCGCCCGCGTCCGCCCGGGCCAGGGTGGACTGCAGCGCGGCGCGGATGATCTCCTCCCGGGCCATGTCGTCCCTCGCCACCGCGCGCACCCGCTGGCTCGCCTCCTGGGGCTTGAAGCCGAGCGCCACCAGCGCGCTCACGGCCTCGGCGCGGGCGTCCGCGGCGTCTGCCCCCGGCACCCCGGCGCGGGTGCCCGGTTCGAAGGCGGGCCCCGCCGCGCCCAGGCGGTCGCGCAGCTCGATGAGCAGGCGCTCGGCAGTCTTCTTCCCGATGCCGGGCACGCGGGTCAGGCTGGCCGCGTCCTCGGCGTGCACGCAGCGGGCGAAGGCGTCCGCGTCCATCGTGGAGAGCACCGCGAGCGCGAGCTTCGGACCCACCCCGCTCACCCGGATGAGGAGCCGGAAGAGGTCCCTCTCCGCCTCCCCGGCGAAGCCGAAGAGCAGGTGCGCGTCCTCGCGCACCACCTGGTGCGTGAACAGGGTGACCGGCTGCCCCGCCGGCGGCAGCTCGTAGAAGGTGGTCATGGGGGCCTCGAGCTCGTACCCGACCCCCTGCACCTCGACCAGCACCAGGGGCGGGCGCTTGGCCCGGACCACGCCCGACAGCCAGCCGATCACCGCAACCTCCCGGCCCGCCAGCCCCGGGTCGCGGGCAGGCGGGCGAGCGTGGTGCGGGCGTGGGCGTGGCAGAGCGCCACCGCGAGAGCGTCGGAGACGTCCTCCGGCATCGCCTCGCCGAGTCCGAGGAGCAGCCGGACCATGTGCTGGACCTGTCCCTTCTCGGCCCGCCCGTGCCCGGTGAGCGCCTGCTTGACCCGGGCAGGCGGGTATTCGAAGAGGGGCAGACCCCCCAGCACGCCCGCCAGCAGCGCGGCGCCCCGGGCCTGGCCGAGCTTCAGCGCCGACCCGGCGTTGCGGGCGACGAACACGTCCTCGATCGCGACCTCCTCGGGGCCGTGCTCGTCGACTACCCCCCGGATGCCCTCGAAGATCCACCGCAGCCTCTCCCCGAGGTCCCCCTCCCGCGGCACGATGCGCCCGCTCGCCAGGTGGACGGTGCGCTGGCCGTCGGAGTCGACGACGCCGAAGCCGGTGACGCGGGAGCCGGGGTCGATGCCGAGGATGCGGGTCAAGCCAGCTTCGCCAGGATCTCGTCCGGGATCTCCGCGTTGGAATAGACCTGCTGGACGTCGTCCAGGTCCTCGAGCATCTCGAGGAGCTTCATCATGCCCGCCGCGTCCTCGGCGTCGAGCACGGTCTGGGTCGAGGCCCGCATGGTGACCTCGGCGCCTTCGGGCGCCAGCCCCGCGCCGGCCATCGCGTCCTTCACCGTGCCGAAGGCCTCGGGGCTGGTGAGCACGTCGATGGAGCCGTCGGGGTTCACGGTCACGTCGTCCGCGCCCGCCTCGAGCGCGGCCTCCATCACGCGGTCCTCGCCGGTGCCCGCGGGGTAGCTGAGCTGCCCCACCTTGCGGAACAGGAACGCGACCGAGCCGTCCGTGCCGAGGTTGCCGCCGCACTTGGAGAAGGCGTGGCGGACCTCGGCCACGGTCCGCGTGCGGTTGTCGGTCATGCACTCGACCATCACGGCCGCCCCGCCGGGCCCGTAGCCCTCGTAGCGGATCTCGTCCAGCGTGGACCCGTCGGCCGCACCCGTGCCGCGCTTGATGGCGCGGTCGACGGTGTCCCGGGTCATGTTGTTGGACAGCGCCTTGTCGATGGCCGCCCGCAATCGCGGGTTCGACCCGGCGTCACCCCCGCCCTGGCGGGCGGAGACGGTGATCTCGCGGATCAACTTGGTGAAGAGCTTGCCGCGCCGGGCGTCTTGCGCGCTCTTGCGGTGCTGGATGTTCGCCCACTTGCTGTGACCGGCCATGGTTCTCGCAGTGCAGAGGTCGGAGATCGGCCACGAGTGTAGCACCGGGATTCCGGGTGCCCAACGCCCCGCGCGGGCCGGCGCAACCCCGTCCCCGCGGGGGTTCTCAGTGCCGGGTGGCGGAGCCGGCGGGCGTCCCCTCGCCGGCGAGCGCCGCCTCCACGTCCACCCGGTCGAACACGTAGCGGCGGTTGCAGAACTCGCAGGTGACGGTCAGCTCGCCGAGCTCCTCCAGCGCCTCCTCGAGCTCGGCGCGCCCGAGGCTTGCCAGGACGGTGCCGATGGTCTCCCGGCTGCAGGTGCAGTGGTAGGTGGTGCGCTGGGGGTCGAAGACGCGCACGTCCTCCTCGGGGAAGAGCGCGCGCCGCAGCTCGTCCAGCGAGAAATCGAGCAACTCCCTCGGCCGGACGGTGGCCGCGAGGAGCTGGATGCGGTTCCAGGCGTCGGGGTCGGCGCGCTGCCCGGGGAGGCTCTGCACCAGCAGTCCGGCGGCCCGCTCACCGTCGCAGGCGAGCCACAGGCGGGTCGGCAGCTGCTCGGACTGGTCGAAGTAGGTCTCGATGGCCTGGCCGAGGGACCCACCCGAGAGCGCCACCAGCCCCTGATAGCGCTCCTGGCCGCGGCCGGGGTCGATGGTGATGGCGAGGGTGCCTGTGCCGCACACGGTCTGCAGCCCTCCCGGCTCGACGGCGCCGGTCCAGCGGGCGAGCCCGCGCAGGCTGCGCTGGCTGGTGCACTGGGCCACCGCCAGGTGCACCGGGCCGCTCGCCTGGATCTGCACGATCAGGGAGTCGTGGGCTTTGATCGAGCCACTCAGGAGCGCCGAGGCGGCGAGCGTCTCGCCGAGCAACGCCCGCACGGGAGGCGGGTAGTCGTGGTTGTCGCGGATCGCCCGGTAGGTGGCGTCGAGGTGCACGAGCTCGCCGCGCACCGCGTTGTCCTCGAACAGGAAGCGCTGCAGGGTGTCGGGGGCGAGCATCGCGTCTCCAGGGTCCGGAGCAGGGTCCGGAGCGCCTCAGGCCGGGGGCGGCGTGAGGACTCGGATCCCCAGCTCCCGGAGCTGCAGGGCGTCGACCGGCGCCGGCGCCGCGGTGAGCGGGCAGGCCGCGGTCTGGGTCTTCGGGAAGGCGATGACCTCCCGGATCGAAGGCGCGCCGATCATCAGCATCACCAGACGGTCCAGCCCGAAGGCGATGCCCCCGTGGGGCGGGGTCCCGTAGCGCAGGGCGGTCAGCAGGAACCCGAACTTCTCCTTCGCCTCCTCCTCGCCGATGCCGAGCACCTGGAAGACCGCCTTCTGCATCTCCTCGCGGTGGATGCGGATGGACCCGCCGCCCACCTCGGTGCCGTTCAGCACCAGGTCGTAGGCGCGGGAGAGCAGGTTCCCGGGGTCCACGCCGACCTCCTCCGGCCCGTCCACTTTCGGCGCCGTGAAGGGGTGGTGGGTCGCGTACCAGCGGCCCTCCTTGTCGTCGCGCTCGAACATGGGGAAGTCGACGACCCAGAGCGGGCGCCAGCCGTGCTCCACGAGCCCCAGGTCCTCGCCGACCTTCAGGCGCAGCGCGCCGAGGGCCTCGTTGACGACCGAGGCCCGGTCGGCCCCGAAGAACACCACGTCGCCGTCCTCGGCGCCCGTGCGCGTGAGCACGGCCTCCAGCACGGCGTCGGGCAGGAACTTCACGATGGGCGACTGCAGCCCTTCGCGCCCGCGCGCCTTCTCGTTCACCTTGATGTAAGCGAGGCCCTTGGCCCCGTACACCCCGACGAAGCGCCCGTACTCGTCGATCTGGGAGCGCGGCAGGGCGGCGCCCCCCGGTGCCCGCAGCGCGGCGACGCGGCCCCGGGGGTCGGCCGCGGCCTGGGCGAAGACCTTGAAGTCCACGTCGCGCATCAACGCGGTCAGCTCGGTGAGCTCCAGCGGGTTGCGCAGGTCCGGGCGGTCGCTGCCGTAGCGCGCCATCGCCTCGCGGTAGGTCATGCGCGGGAAGGGGCTCGGCAGGGGTGCCTCGAGGACCTGGGCGAAGAGCTCGCGGACCATCCGCTCCATCAGCCCGGTGATCTCCGCCTCGCCCATGAACGAGGTCTCGATGTCCAGCTGGGTGAACTCGGGCTGGCGGTCCGCCCGCAGGTCCTCGTCGCGGAAGCAGCGCACCACCTGGTAGTAGCGGTCCGTCCCGCCCATCATCAGAAGTTGCTTGAACAGCTGGGGCGACTGGGGCAGGGCGAAGAACTCGCCCGGGTGGGTGCGGCTCGGCACCAGGTAGTCGCGGGCGCCCTCGGGCGTCGCCCGGGTCAGCATCGGGGTCTCCACCTCGATGAAGTCCTGGTCGTCCAGGAAGCGGCGGAGCGTGCGGGTGATCGCGGCCCGCAGGCGCAGGCGCCTCTGCATCTCCGGGCGGCGCAGGTCGACGTAGCGATAGCGCAGCCGCGTCTCCTCGTTGACGTCCTCCTCGTCGATCTGGAAGGGGGGCGTCTCCGCGCGGTTCAGCACCGTCAGCGCCTGGCCCAGCACCTCGACCTGGCCGGTGGCCATCTCCGGGTTCACGGTGCCCTCCGGACGGGGGCGGACCACGCCCTGCACCGACAGCACGTACTCGCTGCGAACCCCCTCCGCGGCGTGAAAGGCCTCCGCCGCCTCGGGGTCGAAGACCACCTGCACGATCCCGGCGCGGTCCCTCAGGTCGACGAAGATGATGCCCCCGTGGTCGCGGCGCCGGTGGACCCAGCCCGCCAGCGTGACGGCCTGGCCCACGTGCGATTCCCGGAGATCCCCGCAGTATTGCGTACGCATGAGTCCCTCACCCGATCGGTGCAGCGAAGCGCGGAAGAAGCGCGCAAGAAGCCTGTAATGGTAGGAGCCGGCCCGGGCCGCGGCAACCGCGCGAGCGGGCCCCCCGCAACGGGAGGGCCGCGGGGTCGGTGGGGGGTGAGGAGGCGTGCGTGACGGGAGTCCCAGGGCGAGGGGCCCCCGCGAGGCTCAGCCGCCGCTACCGGAGCCCGCTCCGGAGGACGAGTTGCCCTTCGTTCCCCCGGTGTCCTTCCCTTCCTTCGTCCCGGCCTTCGGGGGTTTCTCGGACCGGTCCGCGGGCCCCTTCCTGCCCCCCTTGTCCCGGAAATCCGTGACGTACCACCCCGTCCCCTTCAACTGAAACCCCGCGGCCGAGACCAGACGCCTCAGTTTCGGCTCGTGGCACTTCGGGCATTCCTTCAGGGGCTCCTCACTCATCTTCTGGAGCGTCTCGAACTCGTGGCCGCAGGCGTCGCAGGCGTACTCGTAGATAGGCATGGGAAGTTTGGGATCCTGACCGGATTGCTCGGCAACATAGGGTCGGCACCCTGGAAAATCAAGGCATGCCCTGCGTTTGCCATCGCCCGGCGCTCGGGTATCATGCTCGGCGCATGTCCGCGCGGGCCGTTAGCTCAGCTGGTAGAGCAGCGGATTTTTAATCCGTTGGTCGCAAGTTCGAATCTTGCACGGCCCACCAACATCGAAACCCCAAGCCTCGCCAACCGTCGCTCCCGACCTCGCTCCCTGAAACTGCCCCGAAGTCCGCAAAGGCCGCAACGCAGCCCGACAGGGTCCATGGGTTACGTAGCGCATCGCTCTGCTCGTTCAGGACACGCCGGCCACCATCGCCTCGAGCTCCCGCCAGCTCAGGAACAGGCGATTGGCGTGGCCCGGCAGTGGGCGGAAGTCCCAGCGCCGATAGAAGGTCTTCGCCTTCTCGTCGATGCAGTCGAGGATGACGGCGACCACCGGGAACGTGCGCCCGGCGTCGTGGCAGTCCCGCAGCGCCTGGGCGAGCAGGCGGCTGCCGAGCCCTTCCCCCTGCAGATCTTCGGCGACACCGAGCCACGCCAGTACGGCGACCGGCAGATTGCGCCGGGGAAGTTGTCGCGCCAGGTCGGGTGGCAGGTCACTGAAATCTGCCTGGGCGGTGGCGAGCGTGTAGAAGCCGGCGACGGCACCTTGTGGGTCGATGAGCACCCGGGTTGCCGACAGGTGTTTCTTCTGGCTCTGGAGGGCCCCGGTCGCGAGCCAGTGGTCGACCTGCGCCTGACCGCTTCGAAAGGAGGAACGGGGATGCCGGCGCTCGAGCGGCTCGACCTGGAAACCGGCGGGGAAACGGACCAACCCTACTCTCCCCGCATCAGCGCTCCGAGTGCCCGTTGCGCATCGGTCAGTCGTGGCGGCTCGGTGAGCGCCTGCCAGAAGGCGAGTTGCTCGTCGGGCGTCAACGCCACGACCTGATGCTCCGCCGCATCGAGCTCGCGCCGGGCCTGGGAGACGACGACCGACCGGACGTAGTCGCTGACGCTGACGCGCCGCAGCGCGGCGGCGCGAGCGATGCATTCCTTGCTCTCGGCGTCGACCCGAATCATGAGGTTGCTGGAAGCGGTGGCCATGGAAGCAGGCGTCGGATCAGGGGTCTCGTGGGATGGTATTGCAGATTGCAATACACCGCAAGGCCGGGTAAATTCATGCGCCCGGGTTCTGCGTGGAGGGAGCGATTCCCATGGGCCTCATCGGCGATGTCGTCGTCGGGATCCTGGCCGGCTGGGTGACCGGCATGGTGCGCCGGGGGCGCGGCTACGGCCTCGTCGGCAACCTGGTGGTGGGGGCCGTCGGGGCGTCGGTCGGCGGCTTCCTCGTCGGGATCGTCGGTTTCGAGCCCGACAGCCTGCTGACCGGCGTGATCACCGCGGTCGCGGGGGCCGCGGGGCTCCTGTATCTGGTCGACCGGGTCTGGCAGCGGGCCTTCCAGGGCGCGGACTGAGCCGAGGGCTCGAGCAAGGACCCGCAGTTCGGTCACCCATCACCAGGGGGTAGGGCATGACGACGAGCACGAGTACGAGCAAGAGCAAGAGCAAGAGCAAGAGCGGTACCCGCGACGCCGCGCCGACGAATGGCCCGCTCGGCGCCGCGGAGCTGCGTCAGGTGCACGCCTTCTGGCGTGCGTGCAACTACCTGGCCCTGGGGATGATCTACCTGCGCGACAATCCCCTGTTGCGCCGGCCGCTCGACCCCGCGGACATCAAGAACCGGCTGCTCGGGCACTGGGGCGCGAGCCCGGGCCTGTCGTTCGTCTACACGCACCTGAATCGCGTCATCCGCAAGCACGACCTGGACGTCCTCTTCATGGCCGGGCCGGGTCACGGGGCGCCGGGGGTCCTGGGGCCGGTCTGGCTCGAGGGGACCTACGGCGAGGTCTACCCGGAGAAGGGCTGGGGCGAGGAGGGACTGCGCACGTTCCTGCGGGACTTCTCGTTCCCTGGCGGGGTGGGAAGCCACTGCACCCCCGAGACCCCGGGGTCCATCCACGAGGGCGGCGAGCTCGGCTACGTGCTCTCCCACGCCTGCGGGGCGGCCTTCGACAACCCCGAGCTCATCGTGGCCGCGGTGGTGGGCGACGGGGAGGCCGAGACCGGGCCGCTCGCGACCTCCTGGCACATCGGCAAGTTCCTGAGCCCGCTGCGGGACGGGGCTGTGCTGCCGGTGCTGAGCCTGAACGGCTACAAGATCAACAACCCGACGCTGCTCGCCCGCGTGAGCCACGAGGAGCTGGAGGCGCTCTTCCGGGGCTACGGCTGGACTCCCCACTTCGTCGAGGGGTCCGAGCCCGAGGCGATGCACCAGGAGATGGCCGCGGTGCTCGACCGGTGCGTGGCGGAGATCCGCGCCGAGCAGGCGAAGGCCCGCGCGAGCGGCAAGGCCCACCGCCCGCGCTGGCCCATGATCGTGCTGCGCAGCCCCAAGGGCTGGACCGCTCCGGCGGAGATCGACGGGCACAAGGTCGAGGGCTTCTGGCGCGCGCACCAGGTTCCCATCACGGACCCGAAGACGAGCCCGGCCCACCTGCAGCTGCTGGAGCAGTGGCTGCGCAGCTACCGCCCGGAGGAACTGTTCGACGCGGACGGGGTCCCGGCGGCCGAGCTGCGGGCCTTTGCGCCGTCAGGCCCGCGGCGCATGGGCGCCAACCCCCACGCGAACGGCGGCATGCTGAAGCGGGCGTTGCGGATGCCGGACTTCCGGGACTACGCCATCGCGGTCGAGAAGCCCGGGACGGAGCGCCGGGAGAACACCCGCCCCCTCGGCGCGATGCTGCGCGACGTCATGCGCGCCAACCCGAACAACTTCCGGGTCTTCGGCCCCGACGAGAACACCTCGAACCGGCTCACCGCGCTCTACGAGGTGAGCAAGAAGCTGTGGCTCGCCGACCTCCTGCCGGAGGACGCGGACGGGGGCGAGCTCGCGACCGACGGGCGCGTGGTGGAGATGCTCTCCGAGCACACCCTGGAGGGGATGCTCGAGGGGTATCTCCTCACCGGCCGCCACGGCTTCTTCTCGACCTACGAGGCCTTCGCCCACGTCATCGACTCCATGTTCAACCAGCACGCCAAGTGGCTGGACATCTGCAATCACCTGTCCTGGCGCGAGGAGGTGGCCTCGCTCAACCTGCTCATCACCTCGACCGTCTGGCGCCAGGACCACAACGGCTTCACCCATCAGGACCCCGGCTTCCTCGACGTGGTGGTGAACAAGAGCGGCAAGGTGACGCGGATCTACCTGCCGCCCGACGTGAACAGCCTGCTCTCCGTCGCCGACCACTGCCTGCGCAGCGAGAACTACGTCAACGTCATCGTCTGCGACAAGCAGGCGCACCTGCAGTACCTCGGCATGGCCGAGGCCGTCGTGCACTGCGCGAAGGGCGTCGGGATCTGGCGCTGGGCGAGCACCGACGAGGGGGATGAGCCCGACGTCGTGATGGCGAGCGCGGGCGACATCACGACGCTCGAGGCGCTTGCCGCCACCGCGATGCTGCGGGGCGAGTTCCCGGACCTCAGGATCCGTTTCGTGAACGTGGTGGACCTCTTCAAGCTGCAGTCCGAGGGCGAGCACCCCCACGGGCTGTCGGACCGGGACTTCGACAGCCTGTTCACGGTGGACCGGCCGATCATCTTCAACTTCCACGGCTATCCCTGGCTCATCCACCGCCTCGCCTACCGGCGCACCAACCACAAGAACCTGCACGTGCGCGGCTACAAGGAGAAGGGCAACATCAACACCCCGTTGGAGTTGGCGATCAACAACCAGATCGACCGATTCAGTCTCGCCATCGACGTGATCGACCGCGTACCGCGCCTGCGCGTGGCCGGTGCCCACGCCAAGGAACGGTTCCGCAACTTGCAGATCGAGGCGCGCAACTACGCCCACGAGCACGGCGTGGACATGCCCGAGCACGCGAACTGGCGCTGGCCCCTGTAGCGGCCGGTGTGCCCGCGGGACCCGGGGGAGGGCCCCGCGGGAATCGATTGCGCGCCGCGAAGGCTCGCGAGAGCACGCCCTGCCAGAGCCCTCAGGTCATCGTTGCGAGGGTCTTGCGGAAGCGCGCGAGCGACAGGCTGAAGAGCGTGGCCCCGATCCCCACGAGCGCCAGGAACTGGGGCCAGACCACGGCGAGGCCGGCGCCGCGGAAGAGGATCGCCTGGGCGATCATCACGAAATGGGTGTTCGGCGCCGCCAGCATGAGGAGCTGCACGGCGTAGGGCATGCTCTCGCGGGGCGTGGTGCTGCCCGAGAGCGTCTGCAGAGGCAGCAGCACCAGCATCAGCAGGAGACCGAATTGCGGCATCGACCGCGCGACGGTGCCGAGGAAGATCCCCATCGAGGTCGTGGCGAAGAGCTGCAGCGCCGTGCCGAGGAGGAACAGGGGCACCGAGCCTTCGATGGGCACGCCGAGCAGGCCCTGCACGACGAAGAGGAGGGAGAGCGCCGAGACCACGAGCACGACCATCCCCATCGCCCAGACCTTGCTGGTCATGATCTCGAACGGGGTCACCGGCATGGCGAGCAGGTGCTCCACCGTGCCGTGCTCGCGCTCGCGGATGAGCGCGGCCCCGGTGAGGATGATCGACAGCATGGTGATGTTGTTGATCACCTCCATCACGCCCCCGAACCACGACTTGTCGAGCTCGGGGTTGAAACGCGCGCGCAGGGCGAGGCCCACCGCCGCCGGGGACTCCGCGCGGTTGCCCTGGACGAAGGCGCTCACCTCGCCCGTGACGATCGACTGCACGTAGCCGCTCCCGGTGAAGGCCTGGCTCATGCGCGTGGCGTCCACGTTGAGCTGTACGGTGGGGCCCCGGCCCGCGAGCACGTCCTGCTGGAAGCCCGGGGGGATGTTGAGGGCGAAGGTGTCGAGGCCCGCGTCCATGCGGGCGTCCATCTCGCGCTGCGTGATCAGTTGGGGCGGCAGGAAGTACGGGGGGTAGAAGGCGTCCACGATGCGGCGGGAGAGGGGCGAGCGGTCCTCGTCCACCACGGCGATGGGTGCCTTGCTCAGGGTCTCCGGCATCGCCGTGGCCGCCGTGTAGATGGCGAACGTGAACGCCTGCACGATCAGCACCAGCATCACGGGGTCGCGCCACAGGCTGCGCAGTTCCTTCGTTCCCAGGTAGAAGAGGTTGGCCACGGGCACCGTCAGCGCTCCTGTTTGCGCACCAGCGCGGTCGCCAGGGCGAGGAGCACGGGAATGGCGACGAGGAGGGGGACGAACGACGCACGCAGGTCCACGAAGCCGAGCCCCTTCGAAAAGGTGCCCCGCGCGATGGTCAGGAAGTGGGTGGTCGGGTAGAGCTCGCCGATCACCCGGCCGGCGCCCTCGAGGGCGGAGACGGGGTCGATCATCCCGGAGAACTGCACCGCCGGGAGGATGGTCAGCACCGCGGTCCCGAACAGGGCGGCGATCTGGCTGCGCACGAAGGACGAGACGACCAGGCCGAGCGTCGTGGCGGCGATGACGTAGAGGAACGCTGCGGCGCAGAGGGTGAGGAAGCTGCCCTTGATGGGCACGCCGAAGAGGAAGACCGCGAGCGCGGTGAGCAGCAGGAAGTTGAGGAGCGCGAGCAGCACGTAGGGGAGCTGCTTGCCCAGCAGGAACTCCAGGCGCGTGACCGGAGTGACGTAGAGATTGACGATGGACCCGAGCTCCTTCTCGCGCACCACCGAGAGGGCGGTGAGCATGGAGGGGATCAGCATGAGCAGCAGCGGAATCACCGCCGGCACCATCGCCGGCAGGCTCTTCACGTCCGGGTTGTAGCGAAAACGGGTCTCGACGTTCACGAGCGCCAACCCGGCGGAGCCGTCGGAGGACTCCCGGGCCTTCGCCGCGAGCCAGTGCATGTGCATGCCCTGCACGTAGCCCTGCACCGTCTCGCCCCGGGTCGGCATGGCCCCGTCGATCCAGGCGCCGATCTCCACCGGGCTCCCCCGGGCGAGGTCGCGGGCGAAGCCGGAGGGGATCTCGATGGCGAGGCTCAGTTCTCCGGTGCGCATGCGGTGGTCGAGCTCCGCGTGGTCGGAGAGGGGCGGGCGCTCCAGGAAGTAGCGCGAGCCCGAGAGGTTCAGGATGTAGTCCCGGCTGAGGGTCGTCTGGTCGCGGTCGAGGGCCGCGAAGTTGAGGTCCTCCACGTCCATGTTGATCCCGTAGCCCATCACCAGCATCAGGATGACGCTGCCGAGGCCGGCGAGCGTGAGGCGGACCGGGTCGCGGCGCAGTTCCAGGGCCTCGCGGCGGGAGTAGCTGAGGAGGCGCCGCAGCCCGAGCGCAGCGCGGGCGACGGGCCCCGGCAGCGCAGGGCCGCTCCCGGCCGGCAGGGCCCCAGGGACGGGTGGCAGGCTCCCCGGCTGCAGCGCCCCCTGGTCGGGGGACGCATCCGCGCTTGGCCGTGCCCCCGGGACGGGCCCGGTCGCGGGCGCCGGCGCCGGTGACTCGGGACCCTCTTCGGCCACCACGTCCTCGAGGTACCGGATGAAGGCCTCTTCGAGGGTGTCCACGCCGCGTCTCGCGAGGAGGGCGGCCGGCGTGTCGCTCACCAGCACGCGGCCGGCGTGCATGAGGGAGATCCGGTCGCAGCGCTCCGCCTCGTTCATGAAGTGGGTGGAGACGAAGATGGTGACGTCGTCCTGGCGCGCCAGGTCCAGCATGATCTGCCAGAAGGCGTCCCGGGCGACGGGGTCCACGCCGGAGGTGGGCTCGTCCAGGATGAGCATCTCGGGCCCGTGGATCATCGCGACGGCGAGCGAGAGGCGCTGGCGTTGGCCGAGGGGCAGCGCGCCCGGCAGGCTGTCGAGGATCTCCGACAGCCCGAAGCGCCGGGCCATCTCGTCGAGCCGCGCGCCGATGAGCCCCTCGGCCATTCCGAACAGGCGCGCGTGCAGCTGCAGGTTCTGGCGCACGGTCAGCTCCCCGTACAGGGAGAAGGCCTGGGTCATGTAGCCGACGCGCCGGCGGGTGTTGATGTCGCGGGGGTCCACGGGGTGGCCGAAGAGGCGGGCCTCGCCCTCGCTCGGAGGGAGGAGGCCCGTCAGCATCTTCATGGTGGTGGTCTTGCCGCAGCCGTTGGACCCGAGGAAGCCGAAGATCTCGCCGCGCCGGATGCGGAAGCTCACGTGGTCGACGGCGACAAAGTCCCCGAAGCGCATGGTCAGGTCGCGGGCCTCGATCGCCGCCTCGCCGTCGGTCGGCTGGGCGTGGGGCGTGATCACCACGGGGCGGTGGCCCTCCCGCTGCTCGGGCGGCAGCAGGGCGATGAAGGCCTCCTCCAGAGTCGGTGCCCCGGTGCCCGACAGCAGTTCGGCGGGGGTGCCGGCGGCGAGCACCTGGCCCGCGCTCATGGCCGCCAGCCAGTCGAAGCGCGCGGCCTCTTCCATGTAGGCGGTGGCGACGAGCACGCTCATGCCCGGGCGGTGCGCGCGGATGCGCCCGATGAGCTCCCAGAACTGGCGCCGGGACAGGGGGTCCACGCCGGTGGTGGGCTCGTCCAGGATGAGCAAGTCGGGGTCGTGGATGAGCGCGCAACACAGCCCGAGCTTCTGCTTCATGCCGCCCGAGAGCTTGCCTGCGGGGCGGTCCGCGAACGGAGCGAGGGCGGTGGCCTCGAGGAGCTCGGCGATGCGCCGCTCGCGCTCCTCGCGCCCGTGCCCGAAGAGGCGTGCAAAGAACTCGACGTTCTCGAACACCGAGAGCGTGGGGTAGAGGTTCTTGCCGAGCCCCTGGGGCATGTAGGCGATGCGGGGCAGGAGTGCGGTGCGGTACTCCTCCTCGGCGATGTCGCCCCCGAGCACCTCGATGCGCCCCGCCTGGAGCGCGCGGGCCCCCGCCACCAGCGACAGGAGGCTGGATTTGCCCACGCCGTCCGGGCCGATCAGACCGGCCATGCACCCGGCGGGGATGGCGAGGCTCACGCCCCCGAGCGCGACACGCTTTCCGTAGCGCAGGCCGACGCCGCTCAGCCGGACCGCAGGCGCCGGGCCCGGGGGCTTCGCGCCCCGCGTGGCGCCGGGGCCGCTCATCGCACCAGGTTGCGCTCCAGATGCTCGGGCCACGGCACGCCCGGGTCCAGCTTCACGTGGGCCATGCCGGGGAGCCCGGTCTTCACCTGGGTGATGCGGCGCTGCAGGAGCTCGATGGGGATCCGCGCCCGGACCCGGAACATGAGCTTCTCCCGCTCGCTCGCAGTCTCCACGGTCTTCGGCGTGAACTGGGCCTCGGAGGCGACGAAGGAGACCTCCGCGGGCACCACGTAGTCCGGGGCGGCGTCGAGGACGAGGCGTGCCTCCGCGCCGAGGGCCACGCGCCCCGCGGCCGCCGTCGGCAGGAAGAACGTCATGTACACGTCGCTCAGGTCGATGAGATTCAGCACCCGGCCCCCGGCGCCCAGCACCTCGCCCACCTCGGCCACCCGGTACTGGACGCGCCCGGCGCGCGGCGCCTTGAGCGCGCTGTCCGCGATGTCCGCCTGGATGCGCTCGACGCTGGATTGCGCGGCCGTGATGCTGGACTCCGCGCCGCTCACCTGGGACTGGGCGGTGGCGATGGCGGCGTCCGCAGCGGCCACCTGGGCCCGCGCCGCGCTGACGCCCGCCGACGCGCTCAGCACGAGGCCCCGGTGCTCGTCGGCGTCCTGCTGCGACCCGGCGCCCCGGGTGGCCAGGGCCGCGGACCTGCGCGAGCGCTTCTCCGCCACGTCGAGCTCCGCTTCCCGCTGGTGCACGGTCGCGATGGCCGCAGCCTTCTCCGCCTCACGCTGCGCGAGCTGGCTGCGCGCCGTGGCGGCGGCGCTGCGCGCCTGCTGCAGCTGGGCCTCGGCCTGCCGGCGCTGCGCCTCGAGCACCTCGGTGTCCATCCGCGCGACCACCTGGCCGGCGGTCACGAAGTCGCCCTCACGCACCGAGACCTCCACGATGCGCCCGGCAACCTTGGTGGCCACGTCGATCTCGACGGCCTCGATCCGGCCATTGCCGCTGGCGATGCCCTCGTTACCGTGGTTGGCGCCGTAGCGCTCCCAGGCGCTGAGCGCCGCGAGCCCCGCGACGGCCAGGACTGCCAGGCGAACCCACCATTTCCGGCCCTGCGCGGTCATCGCCCCCTGTCCTGTCGCGTTGCAGCTGCCCTGGCGAAGCCCCGCCCCGTGGCGCGGGGAGCCTTGGACGCCAAGTTCGTTTCCATGCTAGCATAAAAAGAGCACTCAATCCACATTCCCGGCCCCCCGCTCGCGGCATCGTGCCCGTGAAGGCGGGCGGGCCGCTTGCTCGTTTCCGCGGAGAAGCCAACCCAATGCAAGCCGGTCGCCGAATGCCCTCGACCCTGCTGTTTGCCGCCGGATTGGGCACCTTGCTCCTGGCGGCCTGCGACCGCCCGCCCCGGCAGGCCGCCAGCCCCGCCGGCGCGGCGCCGCCGCCCGCCGTCACCGTGCTGAAGGCGCAGCTTGAGTCCGTGCCGCTGGTGACGGAGCTGCCCGGGCGGACGGCGGCGCGGCTCATCGCCGAGATCCGGCCCCAGGTGACCGGCATCATCAAGGAGCGCCCCTTCGAGGAGGGCAGCGAGGTCAAGGCCGGCCAGCTCCTCTACCAGATCGAGCCCGCACCCTACCAGGCGGCCTTCGACAGCGCGAAGGCCAACGTGGAGCGTGCCGAGGCGAACCTCGTCGTCGCCCGCCTCAAGGCCAAGCGCTACGCGGGGCTGGAGAAGAACGACGCGGTCAGCAAGCAGGCCAACGACGAGGCCGTGGCCGAGGCGCAGAAGGCCGAGGCCGAGCTCGCGGCGGCCCGGGCGGCCCTGGACAAGGCGGGCATCGACCTGAACTTCACCCGGGTGCGCTCTCCGATCGCCGGGCGCATCGGGCGCTCGGCAGTCACCCCCGGGGCGCTGGTCACGGCGAACCAGGCGATGGCCCTCGCCACGGTGCAGCAGCTCGACCCGATCAACGTGGACCTGACGGAGTCGAGCGCGGAGCGCCTGCGCATCGAGCGCCAGCTGGAGTCCGCGAAGCTGCAGCGCGCGGAGGGCTCGACCGTTCCAGTGCAACTCGTGCTGGAGGACGGCTCGCTCTACGGGGTGGAGGGAAAGCTCGCGTTCTCCGAGGTCTCGGTCCACGAGGCGACGGGCACGGTGACGCTGCGCGCCGTCTTCCCGAACCCCGAGCGGCGGCTGCTCCCCGGGATGTACGTGCGGGCGCGGCTCTCCCACGGGTTGAACCGGCAGGCAGTCCTCCTGCCCCACGCGGCGCTGACCCGCAATCCCCGCGGCCAGGCCCAGGTCATGGTCGTCGGCGCCGAGGAGAAGGTCGAGGCGCGTAACGTGGACGCGGAGCGCTCCCACGGCGAGAAGTGGGTGGTGACGGCCGGGTTGCAGGCCGGGGACCGTGTCATCGTGGAGGGTCTGCAGAAGGTGAGGCCGGGCGCCGTGGTCAAGGCCGAGGAGGCTGGTGCGCCCAAGCAGGCGGAGCCAGCGCCTCCCGGCGCGGCGGCGCGCTGAGGTAGGACGAAATGGCACGCTTCTTCATCGACCGCCCGATCTTCGCCTGGGTCCTGGCCATCGTCGTGATGCTCGCGGGGGCGCTGTCGATCCTGACCCTCCCGGTCGCCCAGTACCCCGCCATCGCCCCGCCCACCATCGCCATCAACGCCAGCTACCCGGGGGCGTCGGCGAAGACGGTCGAAGACTCCGTGACCCAGGTCATCGAGCAGAAGATGACCGGCCT
>JAGNLM010000015.1 GCA_017999615.1 Gammaproteobacteria bacterium
CGCGAACAAGTGTCCGTTGCGGACAGTCGCCGAATTGGTTATTTTTTGACCAGCGGCCCGCTCGGGTCGCGTTCCCCCCCCCTCGCTGTTCCCGGCCGGGCGCCCCCCGCCCGGCCGGCCCATTGCGCGCGCGGTCACAGGGCCTCCGTCGTGCTCGCGCGCATGCTCTCGGCGGCGAACCGCTCAAGCTCCGTCAGGGGGTAGCGGACGGCTCCGCCTAGCTTCGCGAACCGCGGCCCCCGGCCTTCCTGCCGCCAGCGTTGGAGCGTGCGCGGGGACACGCTCAACACTTCGGCCGCGGCGTGCGTGTCCAGGTTTGCGGTGAGGGTCGAGCGGGCGATCGTTACCGCGGGCGATCGATTACGGGTCGTATTGCTCACTGGGACTTGCCTCTGTCGCTGAATGAGTCGACTGAGGCAAGTTGTAGCGCAGAAAAGTCGGGGTAGCTACCCCTAAAGCATTGAATTAAATAGGGAAAACCGGTTGCCCCTATTTTCTCGGGCGTCCGCGGCCCCGGCGCAGGGCCGGCGGCTCGATCGGCCGGAGCCAGTCGGCGACGGTCGCGAGCGGCGGAAGGATCGGTTGCAGCCGCAGGTTGCGCCGGAGCCCGAAGCGCTCGGGGGCGGCGCGCATGAACGGCTCCAGCAAGCGCGCGAAGTCCGGCGCGGGCAGGTGCGGCACGTCGCCTGCCAGGTGGGTGAGGTAGAGCCGGCGGGCAAGCTCCCGGGCGTTCGCGTACCCGTGCCGTCGGCCGAGCTCGCCTTGCCGCTCGCGCTCCCGATCCGCGGCGCCGAACACCTCCTCATTGAGTCGCCCGAGCTCCTCGCGCATGGCGCGCTCGCGCGGGTCCTGGAGCCCCCCGGCCCGCCGCTGGGCCTCACGGGCGACCGCCAGGGCGGCGCCGGCCAGCATGCAGAGGGCCCGCTGACGCGCGGTGAGGGCCTCGTACTCGGCCAGCGGCACAAGCCACTCCGCGTGTGCGCTCCAGAGCTCGGGCTCGAAGCACAAGCCAAAGCAGGCGGCGACCCGCGGCGACACCCCGCCGGCCCGGAGCTCCCGAAGCGCGCGCCGGGCGAGCCCGGCCTCGAACCATACGCGCGCCATGTCAGCGACGCCCGGGGCGCAGATCGGCGGCCGCTTCGGCGAGGGCTGGCGGTGCCGCCAGCCGGCGCACGGCCTCGCGCTTCGCATCGGGTCGCAAGTGGGCGTACACGAGGGTTTGTGCGAAGTCGCCGTGCCCCAGGAGCTCGCGCACGACTTCGAGCCCTACGCCCGACTGCACGAGCTTCGAGGCGAACGAGTGCCTCAAATCATGCCAGCGAAACGCCCGGAGCTTCGCCCGCTGGCGGAGCCGTTCCCAGGCCGTGTCATGGTTCGTGAGCGGCTCGCCTTCCTTGCCCGGGAACACGAGCCCCGCACTCGCCCCGGTCGCCCGTTGCCACTCCTTCAGGACCGCGACCGCTTCGGGGTTCAACGGTATGTCGCGGGGCTTCTCGCCCTTCGCGGCGGCGGCCCGGACATGCAAGCTCGGGGTCCGCCCCCCGAGCTCCAGGTCGGTCCACTCCAGGGCGTAGAGCTCGCCGCGCCGGAGCCCGCTGTTCAACGTCAGGAGCACCATAGTCCGCAGCGGATCGGGGACCTCCGCCGGCTTACCTTCCCGGCCCCGCTCCGCTCGCCAGCGGTTCGCACTCGCGCGCCGGGCGGCCTTCTCCGCGGCCCGATCAGTCAGGGCGGCGCGCAGGGCCGTTTCCTCGGCCTCGCTCAAGTAGCGCACACGGTGCCCGCCGGTCTCCTTCACCTTCTTCACGCCCGCCAACGGGTGAGCCTTCAGCACGCCCCACTCGACGGCTTTCGCGAGGGCGGCCCGCAGCGGCGCCAAGTCGCGGTTCACCGTCTCGGCGGCGACGGGGCGGCCGGTGCGCGCCGACGGCTTGCGCATGCGCTCGCTCCGCCACTTCTCGGCAAGCCAGGGCGTCCACACGTCGAGGGGCTTGTCGAGGTACGCGCCGAAGACGGCCCGCAGATCGCTCGCCGTCTTCGCCCCGCTCTTGCGGTGAGTCGAGAGCCACTCCCCGTAGGCGAGCCCGGCCTTGCCTCCGGGGAGCTTGTAGTCGCCTTCGAGGAACTCGCGCAGGGTCGAGGCGGCGACCTCGGCCCGCTTCTCCTTCTTCGCGGCTTGCGGGTCTTCCCCGAGCCGCACGCGGGCAAGCTCGACCTCCGCGGCCTTGCGGGCGCGGTCGACCGTGATCGCCCCGAGCTTGCCGAGGGTCAGCCGCTTCCTGTGTCCGGCCGGATCGCGGTAGACGACGGCAAAGGTCCGGGTCCCCTCCGGGGTGACTCGGCACACGAACCCCGAGAGCTCGGAGTCCCACGCGTCGTAGCGCGTCGCCCCCGGTGCCAGTGCCTTGACCGACTCGATCGTGAGCTTCGCCCGCATGTCTGCCCCTCCGCTGACAGGCTCGGCTCCTGAAACGGGAGCCGAACCGAACTGCTGACCGTCTCCCCTGCCCTTCCCCCTACCGCTCCGGGGATCCACCGGGGATCCACTACCAAGGGTAGAACAGGGCAAAGGTGACGTCTAGTGAGTAGGCGAGACAGTAGCCTAAGCTACTGAACAGGCGACTGTTTCACGCTGGATCCCCGGCGCGGCGCGGGTTCGGGCAAAACCCGTTCTGGGGCGCTCCTAAGGGGAAGGTCACAGGTTCGACTCCTGTCCGGGGCGCCAACACCAGGCCTCATCGCTGCGCGAAAAGTGGAGTCCCACCTCATGCACGCGCACGTCCTCCAGCACGTCCCCTTCGAAGGCCTCGGCAGCATCTCCCGGTGGCTCTCGCAGCGAAACGCGGGGGTCACCTACACGCGATTCTTCGAATCACCGGAGCTGCCCACCCCCGGCGCCAGTGACCTGGTGATCGCCCTCGGGGGCCCGATGAGCGTCAACGACGAGGAGGTGCTCCCGTGGCTCGCCCCGGAGAAGGCCTTCCTGCGGGAGTCCATACGGCAGGGAGCGGCCGTCCTGGGGATCTGCCTCGGCGCCCAGCTCATCGCCAGTGCGCTCGGCGCCCGGGTCTACCGGGCACCCCAGAAGGAAATCGGGTGGTTCCCCATCGAGTCCACTTCAAGCTCGCCGGACACGTTCGTCTTCCCGCGCTCGGCCACGGTCTTCCACTGGCACGGAGAGACCTTCGACATCCCCGAGGGCGCGGTGCGCCTTGCCCGCAGCGCCGGCTGCGACAACCAGGCCTTCCAGCTCGGGCCACGCGTCATCGGGCTGCAATTCCACATGGAGACGACTCCGGCGGCCGCGGAGTCGATCGTGCTCCACAGCCGTGACGAGCTGGTCGACGGAGCGTTCGTCCAGACCGAGGCGGAGATCCTTGCCACGGAACCTTCCGCCTACGCGGCGGTCAACGCGCTCATGGAGGACGTCCTCACACACCTGGCCCGCGGCTGTTGACGCTGGCGTTCCAGGGGACACAAACTGCAGACTGCCCTCGAACGACAGGAGGAATTTTGCGATGCACCGATTCTTCAAGGCAGCCGTCCTGGCCGTCGGTATCCCGCTGGTGACCACGGGGTGTCCCGCTGGTCTCGGGAGCGGTGATTACTCCAGGACCCAGGCCCGCCAGGTGATGGACGTGCAGATGGGCAAGGTCGAGAGCGTGCGCCAGGTCCAGCTCGAGGGGACCAAGAGCGTCGTGGGCGCCGGCACGGGCGCGGTGATCGGCGGCGTCGCGGGGAGCAGCATCGGTGGGGGCAAAGGCAGTGTGATTGCCGCGACGGCCGGTGCCGTCATCGGTGGCCTGCTCGGTGCCGCGGCCGAAGAGGGCGTGATGCGCAAGAAGGGAGTGGAGATCACCGTGCGCATGGACAACGGCCAGACCATTGCCGTCACCCAGGAAGACACGGGTGAAGTGTTCCCCGTCGGTGAGCGCGTGCGCGTCCTGAGCGGCGGAGGCGCCACTCGGGTCACGCCGTAACAGTTCGATCGGGTGGGGAGCTCGGTGCCGTCAGGACGGCGAGCTCCCTGCCCTCTCCCTTTGCACCACCTTCGCGGCGCGCTCCAGCAAGACCGCCGGGGCCTCGGGACGTTTCGATCCCAGTAGCCCGAGCGCCACGTCCACGCAGGCCTGGTACGGGCCGTCCGGATTCGAGCTCAAAGGGGTCCCCGCGGCCTCCAGTGCCTTACCGACACTGGCGGCCAGGCGCAGGTGCAGGCGGTCGAGTCCGATCTGCGGCTCGCGCTCCGCGGTCTCCGCCGCACGACCCACGGCAGTCGCGAGCCGGCGAACGCAGGCCAACGTGCCCGCCGCGTCCAGCGCGCCCAGGGGGTCCTCTTCGCCGCCGGCCTCCTGGCGGAGCTTGCGCCCCACGAGGCCCCAGCCGAGGCCGTCGAGGGCCTCCAGCGCGCCCACCAGTGCGCGGCCCGCCGAGGCGGCGTCGAGCAACCGGTCGGCCACCTCCCGCGAGCGCGTGCCCCGGGCCACCCCCCGGTCCGCCAGGTAGGCGTTGCAGGCGCTTGCCACGGCCACCAGGAACCCCTCCACACGGGGCCGCGGAAGCCCTGCGACCCCGGGCACGGACTCGAGCTCCGAACGCAATCGTGCAAGCGCGTCCTTCGTCAGTTCGGGTGCCCGACTGGGGGCGTCGTCCATCTCCGGGGTCCCTTTCAGACTGCCCAGACTGCGGTCGCGCAGCCGGGAGCTGCGCACAAAAGAAACGGGCGGCACGCTTCCCGTTGGAGAACCGTGCCGCCCGCCTGGACTGCGGCGGGGAGGGCCCGCAGGCCCTCCCCCATCAGGAAACTACTTCTTCTCGGCGGGCGCAGCCGGGGCAACCGGCGCCGCGACCACGGGCGGGGCATAGTACGGAACGCCATAGCCCGGATAGCCGTACGGGCCGTAGTAGCCGCCGTAGTACGGATAGCCGTAGCCGGAGCCACGACCCCAGCCGCGGGACGAGAAGTTGGCGTCGACGTCGCCAAACATGTCACCAAGGCCGCTCCAGGGGCCACCGCCGTAGCCGCTGTTGCCCCAAGGGCCCCAGCCGCCCCACGGTCCACCCCAAGCCTGAGACTGCAGGGGCAGCGCTGCCGCGCCGACCACCGCCGCAATCGCAGCAGCCATCGCAAGCTTCTTCATAGCGATTTCCTCCCGATTGAAGGTGACGGTCAAGGTACCAGCCCCTGTCCTATGGACAGGTGCCGGGCCGATATTGTGAGACCCGGACGGCCCGTGCCCATCTAGTAAAAGATCCCCGACGAAAAAAGTCAAACCACCCCATCCGCCGGGGATCCCGCCGGCCCGCCCCCCTGCGGGGTGGCCGTGCTCCGGTATAATCCGCCGCCGATGCGCGCCCGCGGTGGGGCGGCTCTGCACCCTCCCCGCGCGCCGCATGCGCGCTCCCGCCAGAGGAACCCGTCGATGCAGACGCCGAGCTGGAAAGATCGCCTGGCGGTTGCCACGCAATACCTCCTGCCCCAGCACGGCCTGACCCGGCTGATGCACGGCTTCGCGCGGGTGCGCGCCCGCCCGGTCAAGGACCTGCAGATCCATTGGTTCCTGCGCCGCTACGGCATCGACCTCAGCGAGGCGCTGGAGACGGACCCCAGGGCCTATCCCGATCTCAACGCCTTCTTCACCCGGGCGCTACGCCCGGGGGCACGTCCCGCCAGCGGCGATGAGACGGACATCCTGGCCCCGGCGGACGGCCTCGTGAGCGCTGCCGGCATGGTGCTGGACGGCACCCTGGTCCAGGCCAAGGGGCATCGTTTCACCGCCGGCGAGCTGCTGGGGGACCTGGGCCTCGGCCCGCGCTACCGGGACGGGAGCTACCTGACCGTCTACCTCTCGCCCCGCGACTACCACCGGGTTCACATGCCCGTCACGGGCCAACTCGTGGAGATGCGCCACGTCCCGGGGAGTCTCTTCAGCGTCAACGAGCGCACCAGCCGGGTGGTGCCAGGCCTCTTCACCCG
Source organism: Gammaproteobacteria bacterium (assembly GCA_017999615.1). Taxonomy (NCBI): domain Bacteria; kingdom Pseudomonadati; phylum Pseudomonadota; class Gammaproteobacteria; species Gammaproteobacteria bacterium. The sequence continues at coordinate 5,978 of JAGNLM010000015.1, forward strand.
CAACGAGAGGGTCGTGGCCCGGTTCGACACGAGCGTCGGGGAGATGGCCCTCGTCCTCGTGGGCGCCCTGATTGTCGGCGGCATCGAGACCGTCTGGTCGGGGCCGGTGAGCTCCGGGCCGGGCCGGGCACCCGTGCGCACCTATCCGAGCGCGGGCCCCGGGGCCGTTCGCCTGGAGCGGGCCCAGGAGATGGGCCGCTTCAACCTCGGTTCCACCGTGATCGTCCTCTTCCCGCGGGGGCGGGTGCAGTGGGACCCCGGCATCGGGCCGGGCAGCGCGGTGCGCGTGGGCGCGCGGGTCGGGCGCCCGCTTCAGGCCCCGACGGCGGCCGCGCAGAGCGACATCAGCGCCCCCGGGTAGAGGCCGAGGCCGAGCACCAGCAGGGAATTGGCGGTCAGCGTGACCGCCATGGGCCGTCCCGCCGCCACCGGCGCCTTCTCGCGCGGCTCCTCGAAGTACACGTACCAGACCACCCGCAGGTAATAGAAGGCCCCGACGACGGCGAAGAGCACGGCGGCCAGCGCGAGCCACACGTCGCCCACGGCCACCACCTGGGCCAGCACGGACCACTTGGCCCAGAAGCCCACGAAGGGCGGAACCCCGGCCATCGAGAGCATCAGGACGAGCGCGAGGAAGGCAAACCACGGGCTGCGCTCGGCGAGGCCCTTGAAGTCCTCCAGTTGGTCGCCCTCGAAACCGGCCCGCCCGAGGAGCACCACCAGGCCGAAAGCCCCCGTGGCGGTCACGGCGTAGACGATGGCGTAGAACATCGCCGCCGAGTAGCCGGCTGGCGTCGCCGCGACGAACCCGAGCAACTGGAAGCCGGCGTGGGCGATGGTCGAATAGGCGAGCATGCGCTTGAAGTTCGTCTGGGCGATCGCGACGACGTTTCCCACGCCCATCGACAGGACTGCGAGCACCGTCAGCAGCTGCCGCCAGTCCGCCGAAAGCTCCGGCAATGCCCCCACCAGGAGCCGATAGGTCATCGCGAAGGCGGCCACCTTCGGGGCACTGCCGATGAAGAGGGTCACGGCAGTGGGTGCGCCCTGGTAGACGTCCGGGATCCACATGTGGAAGGGAACGGCGCCGAGCTTGAAGGCCACCCCCACCACCACGAAGACGAGCCCGAAGAGCAGGACTACGCGGGGTGTGGTGGGTTGCGAGGCCGCAGACGAGATGCCCGGCAGGTCGAGCGTGCCGGTCGCCCCGTAGAGCATCGACATTCCGTAGAGCAGCATCCCCGAGGCGAGCGCCCCGAGCACGAAGTACTTGACGGCCGCCTCGGCCGCCTCCTGAGAGTCCCGTTGCAGGGCCACCATCGCGTAGAGCGAGAACGCCAGGAGCTCGAGCCCCAGATAGACGGTCAGCAGGCTGCCGGCCGACACCAGCACCATCATCCCCAGGATGGCGAAGAGGCCGAGCACGAAGAACTCGCCGCGCGCAGTGGAGCGCCGGTCGAAATACTCCCGGGCGTACACGAAGACGAAGACGCCCACACCGAGCAGGACGAGCTTGAGCACACCGGCCAGGGGGTCCGTCACGTACATCCCCGAGAATGCCCGCACCTCCGCGCCCGGGAAGCCCACCGCCACGCTCAAGGCCGTCGCGGTGAGCGAGGCCTGAGCGAGGACGTAGCCGAGGCCGCGCTGTCCCGGGGCCGCGAAGGCCTCCGCCAGCAGCACGACGCAGGCCGCCGCGAGCAGGATGATCTCCGGAAGGGCGGTCACGAGGTCGGGCATGCGCTCGCTCCTAGAGCTTGGACTGCAGGACCTGCTGGACGAGGTGCTCCACGCTCGGGTGCATCACCTCGAGCAGCGGGTTCGGCCAGACCCCGAAGAGCAGCACGAGCACGGCGAGCGAGGCGAGGATCCCGAGCTCCCGCCGGTCGAGGTCCTGCAGACCGGCAACGCCTTCGTTCGCCACTCGACCGTAGATCACGCGCTTGTACATCCAGAGGTTGTAGGCGGCCCCGAGCAGAAGGACCGTGGCCGCGAGGAACGCGTACCAGAAATTCGCCTGGAAGCTCGCCAGCACCACCAGGAATTCGCCGACGAAGCCCGAGGTGCCCGGCAGGCCCGAATTGGCCATGACGAAGAGCATCATCAGAGCGGCGAACGTGGGCATGGTGTTCACCACGCCCCCGTAGGCGGCGATCTCCCGCGTGTGGAGGCGGTCATAGAGCACGCCGACCGAGAGGAACAGGGCCCCCGAGATGAAACCGTGGGAGATCATCTGGACCATCCCCCCCTCGATCCCGAGGGCGGCCCCCCCAGTGCTCCCCGTCCTCGCGACGACCTCGAACAACAGGAAGAAGCCGAGGGTGACGAAGCCCATGTGCGAGATGCTCGAGTAGGCGATGAGCTTCTTCAAATCCGTCTGAATGATCGCCACGAAGCCGACGTAGACGATGGCGACGAGCGAGAGCCCGATCACCAGCCAGTCGAGCTCCCGACTCGCGTCGGGGGTGATGGGCAGGCTGAAGCGCAGGAAGCCGTAGCCCCCCATCTTCAGCATGATCGCCGCGAGGATGACGGAGCCCCCCGTCGGCGCCTCCACGTGCGCGTCCGGCAGCCAGGTGTGGAACGGCCACATGGGCACCTTCACGCCGAAGGCCACCAGGAAGGCGAGGAAGACCAGGGTCTGCGCCGTCAGGTCCAGGGGCAGGGCGTGGAGGTCTGCAATGGCGAAGCTGCCGCCGCGTGAGTACAGGTAGAGCAGCGCGACCAGCATCAGGACCGACCCGAGGAACGTGCAGAGGAAGAACTTCACCGTCGCGTAGACCCGGCGCGCGCCCCCCCAGACCCCGATGATGAGGAACATCGGGACGAGCATCGCCTCCCACAACACGTAGAAGAGGACGGCGTCGAGCGCCGAGAAGACCCCGACCATCAGCCCTTCCATGACCAGGAAGGACGCCAGGTACTGGGCAACGCGGTGCTGGATCACCCTCCATGCCGACAGCAGCACGAGCACCGTGCTGAACGTCGTGAGGAGAATGAGCGGCATCGAGATGCCGTCCACCCCCAGGTGGTAATCGATGCCGAACCGCTCGATCCAGGGGGCCCGCTCCACGAACTGCATGGCGTGGGTGCCCGTGTCGAAACCGGTGTAGAGCGGGATCGAGAGCAGCAGGGTGACGACTGCCACGGCCAGGGCCAGGGCGCGCGCCCGGGCCGGGTGCTCACCCCGCCCCGCCGCGACCACCCCCAGTCCGCCCAGGATCGGGGTCCAGAGGAGCAGACTGAGCAGCGGCAGCGATTCCAGGACCATGGGTGAGCCCCCTGCGAGCCTAGGCGCGTACGAGCCAGCCGAGCAGCGCCACCAGCCCCGCGATCATCGCGAACGCGTACTGGTAGAGGTAGCCGGTCTGAATCCGGCGCACGAGGCCCGCGAGCAGGCCTGCCGTTCGCGCCGAGCCGTTGACGAGCCAGCCGTCGATCACCCGCTGATCCCCCAGGCGCCAGAGCAAGCCCCCCAGGGCCCGGGCCCCGCCGGCCACGACCCAGCGGTAGAACGCGTCGAATCCGTAGCCCTTCGCCAGCAGGGCGTGCAGCGGACGAAGCGCACCACGAAGACGCTCTGGGAGCTCGGGGCGCGCGAGATAGAGGTACCAGGCCGTCGCGACGCCGGCCACGGCGAGCCACACGGGCGGCGCGCTCAGCCCGTGCGCCACGAAACCGAGGACTCCCGAGTAGTGGCGTCCCCATTCGGCCAGGACGTCGTTCCCGGGCAGGACCCGGATGGCGTCGTGGAAGTAATCCCCGAAGAGCATCGGTCCCACGAGGGCCGCGCCTGCGAGCACCGAAGGGATCGCCAGCCCGATGAGCGGAACCGTGATCACCGCCGGGCTCTCGTGCAGATGCTCGAGGGCGTGCGCGTCCATGCGGGGGCGGCCGTGGAACACCAGGAAGAACATGCGGAAGGTGTAGAGCGCGGTGACGTAGACGCCCACCAAGAGCGCCAGGTAGGCGAAGCCCGCCCCCGGCCGCTGGGAGTGGTGCACGGCCTCGAGGATGGCGTCCTTGGAGAAGAAACCGGAGAACCCGGGGAAACCGATGAGCGCGAGCGACCCCACGAGCGAGGTCCAGTACGTCACGGGCATGTGGCGCCGGATGCCTCCCATCCTGCGGATGTCCTGCTCGTGGTGCATCGCGATGATGACCGAGCCCGCGGCGAGGAAGAGCAGCGCCTTGAAGAAGGCGTGCGTCACCAAGTGAAAGACCGCGGCGGCGTAGGCCGAGGCTCCGAGCGCGACCGTCATGTAGCCGAGCTGCGAGAGCGTGGAGTATGCGACCACCCGCTTGATGTCGTTCTGCACGAGGCCGACGAGCCCCATGAGGAACGCGGTAACGGCCCCGATCACCAGCACGAACGAGAGCGCCGTATCGGAGAGCTCGTAGATGGGCGACATGCGGGCGACCATGAAGATGCCCGCCGTGACCATGGTCGCCGCGTGGATCAGGGCGGAGATCGGCGTGGGGCCCTCCATGGAATCCGGCAGCCAGACGTGCAAGGGCACCTGCGCCGATTTCCCCATGGCGCCCACGAAGAGCAGGATGCCGACGAGGGTCATCAGCGACCATTCCACACCGGGCAGGACCTGCACCGTCACGTCCTTCAGCTGCGGCGCCGCCGCGAAGACCTCGCCGTAGTCGAGGCTGCCGAAGTACGCCAGCACGGCGGCGATCCCCAACAGAAAGCCGAAATCACCCGCCCGGTTCACCAGGAAGGCCTTCAGGTTGGCGGCGACGGCGGTCTCGCGCTCGTACCAGAAACCGATCAGCAGGTAGGATGCCAGCCCAACCGCCTCCCAGCCGAAGAACAGCTGCAGGAAGTTGTTCGACATCACCAGCATCAGCATCGCGAAGGTGAAGAACGAGATGTAGCTGAAGAAACGCTGGTAGCCGGGGTCCTCCCGCATGTAGCCGATGGTGTAGACGTGCACCATCAGGGAAACGAAGCTGACCACCAGCATCATCGAGGCCGAGAGGGAATCCACGAGGAATCCGACCTCGAAACGCAGCCCTCCGCTGAGCGCCCAGGTGTAGACGCTGCCGTTGAACGGCTCCGCACCGAGCACCACGGTGTGCCAGAACACGACGCCCGAGAGCACGGTCGCGAGGGCGACGCCCACGATCGCGGCCCACTGGGCCCCCGCCCGCCCCACCGCCCTGCGGAACAGGCCCGAGACGATCGAGCCCACGAGCGGTGCCAGCGGGATGGCCAGGTACAGGCTGAGCATGGGATTCGCCAAGGCCTACCCCTTCAGACGGTCCAGGCGCTGCACGTCGATCGTGTGCCGGGCGCGGAAGAGCACCACCAGGATGGCGAGCCCGATCGCCGACTCGGCCGCGGCGACGGTCAGGACGAAGAACACGAACACCTGCCCGGCCGTGTCGCCGAGGAAGTGGGAGAAGGCGACGAAGTTCGTGTTCACGGCGAGCAGCATCAACTCGATCGACATCAGCACGATCAACACGTTCTTCCGGTTCAGGAAGATGCCAGCCAGCCCGAGCACGAAGAGCACCGCGCCGAGAACCAGATAGTGGGTCAGGGGAACCACGCCTCGCCCCCTCCCTACTCGCCCTTTTCCGCCGGCATCGCCACCAGCCGCACCCGGTCCTCGCGCCTCACCCGCACCTGGTCCCCGGTCCGCTGGGAGCGCGCGTCGCCGCGCCGGCGCAGAGAGAGGGCGATCGCGGCCACGATGGCGACCAGCAGGATCACGGCGGCGATCTCGAAGGGGTACACGTACTTCGTGTACAGCACCGCCCCGATCTCCTGGGTGTTGCTGTAGGCCGCCCCGGCCCCCTGCGGCGGGGGGAAGGCCTGCGTTCCGAAGAGCCGATCGGACCCCACCACCAGAAAGAGCTCCAGGGCGGCGACCCCCGCCACCAGCGCCCCCACGGGCAGGTAACGCACGAAGCCCTCGCGCAGCGGGGCACCCTGGACGTCCAGCATCATGACCACGAAGAGGAACAGCACCATGACCGCCCCCACGTACACGAGCACCAGGGCGAGGGACAGGAACTCCGCCTCGAGCAGCATCCAGAGGGCGGCGCTGCTGAAGAAGGCCAACACCAGGAAGAGCGCCGCGTACACCGGATTGCGCACGGTCACCACCATCAGCCCCGCGAAGACGAGGATGCCGGCGAAGAGGGAGAAGAGCGCGAGGGAGGTCATGGGCGGCTCACCGATAACGTGCGTCGGCCGCACGGTCCGCGGCGATCTGGGCCTCCATCCGCTCCCCCACCGCCAGCAGCTTTTCCTTGGTCATCACGAGGTCCCCGTGGCGGTCCCCGAAGTACTCGAAGACGCGCGTCTGCACGATGGAATCCACCGGACAGGACTCCTCGCAGAATCCGCAGAAGATGCACTTGGTCAGGTCGATCTCGTAGTGGGTGGTACGGCGCGTGCCGTCGGCCCGCACACCCGACTCGATGGTGATGGCGAGCGCCGGGCAGACGGCCTCGCAGAGCCTGCAGGCGATGCAGCGCTCCTCCCCGTTGGGGTAGCGGCGCAGGGCGTGCAGGCCGCGAAAGCGCGGCGACTGAGGGGTCTTCTCCTCCGGGTACTGGAGCGTGTCCTTGCGCCGGAACAGATAGCGGCCGGTGAGCTGCAGCCCGCCGAGGAGCTCCCAGAGCAGGAAGCTCTTGAAGAAATGCTGCAGGGCACGCACTCCTCGAGCCTCCCGTCAGTCGAGCCAGGGGGCCGCGCGAGTCGTGATCGCGAGGCCCAGAACCACGATCCAGAGGAGGCTGACCGGGATGAAGACCTTCCAGCCGAGCCGCATGATCTGGTCGTAACGGTAGCGCGGGAAGGTCGCCCGCAGCCACAGGAAGAGGAGCAGAAAGAGCGAGGTCTTCGCCGCGAGCCAGTGCAGGCCCGGACCGAGCAAGGTCCCGAGGACGGGGACTCGCAGCACCTCGGCGGGCAACCCCTCGAACGGCGACAGCCAGCCGCCGAGGAACATCACCGCCGTCAGGGCCGCGATCAGCACCATGTTCGCGTACTCCGCGAGGAAGAACACGGCGAAACCCATCCCGGAGTACTCGACGTGAAAGCCCGCGACGAGCTCCGACTCACCCTCCGCCACGTCGAAGGGGGCCCGGTTGGTCTCGGCCACCCCCGCCACGAAGTACACCACGAAGAGCGGCGCCAGCGGCAGCCAGAACCAGCTCAGCACCCCGCCCTGCTGGGCCAGCACGATCTTCTCCAGATTCAGGCTGCCCGCGGCCATCAACACCCCGACGAGCGCGAAACCCATCGCGATCTCGTAGGAGATCATCTGCGCCGCCGAGCGCATGGCGCCGAGGAACGCGTAGCGCGAGTTCGCCGCCCAGCCCGCCAGGATCACCCCGTAGACCCCGACCGAGCTCATCGCGAGCACGTAGAGAATCCCCGCATCCACGCTGGCCAGCACCATCCCGTCGTCGAAGGGGACGACCGCCCAGGCCGCGAGCGCCGGCGCGATCGCGAGCGTCGGGGCCAGCAGGAAGAGAAAGCGGTTGGACGCCCTCGGCAGGATGATCTCCTTGGTCAGGAGCTTCAGCGCGTCGGCGATGGGCTGCAGCCAGCCGCGGGGACCCACCCGGTTCGGGCCGATGCGGACCTGCATGTAGCCGATGATCTTGCGCTCGGCGAAGGTCAGGTAGGCCACCACGCCCAGGAGCGGCAGCGTGATCGCGAAGACCTTGGCCAGGATGACCAGGACCTCCGGCAGACCCTCCAGCATCCCCTGTGCTCCCACGCTCGTGCCTCTCCCCCGCCCGCCCGCCGGTCCTCAGGCCCTGACCACCCGCACGGGCCCGAACAACGGCCCCAGCCCCACCGTCACCCCGACCCCGGAGGGGACCACCGCACAGCCGGCGGCCACGCGCTCGTCCACGACGACCTGCACGGTCGCCTCCCCGGCGCCCTGGGAGACTCGCGCGAAGGCCCCCGTCGCCAGGCCCTCGCGGGAGGCGACGTCCGGGGCGAGGCGCACCACCGGGGCGGCGTCCCGGGTCTGTTGCAGGGCCACCGCTCGGCGCACCAGTGGGTCCACGGCGTAGATGGGCAACTCCCCGACCCGCACGACACCGCCCTCCTCCGCGGGCACGGGCGGCGCCTCCCAGCGCCCGCCCCCCTCGGGGGCCCACCCCTCGGCGAGGGTGGCACGGACCGCCTCCCGCACCTCGCCCGGACTCTCGTAGTCGAAGCCGGGCAGCCCCAGGAGATTGGCGAGCACCCGGAGGACCTTCCACGCCGGGCGGGCGTCCCCGGGCGGAGCCACGGCCGCCTCCGCGCTCTGCCAGCGACCCTCCGCGTTCACGAGAGTCCCGGCGCTCTCCACGAAGACACCCACCGGGAGCATCACGTCTGCCAACTCCTCCCACTCGGGGCTCGCAAACGCCGTGAGGGCCACAGTGAGGGGCGCCGCCCCCAGCGCCTGCCGGGCGCGATGGCCGTCCCAGCAGTCGAGGCCCGGCTCGAAGCCGAGGCAGAGGAAGGCGTCCAGCCCCTGGTCGAACATCTGGCCGGCCGACAAGCCAGGGCGTGCCAGCGCCACGCCCCCCGCCCGGCGGTGCGGCACCGCACCGGCCAACCACGCCCCGGCGGCGTTCGAGCCCGCCGGCAGCGTCCCGAGCACGGCCCCGGAGGCCCGGGCGATGGCCTGAGCGAGCGCCCGCAGGAGCGAGGCCTGGGGGTGCGCCAGGGCGAGGTCGCCGAGGAGGACGACCGACGGCGAACCCTCCGCGAGGGAACGGGCGATCGAGCGCAAACCGTCGTCCACGGACGCCCGCGCGACGAGCCCGCTCACCGGCCCCTCGGCCTCGGCGCCCAGCGCCTTGGCCAAGCCCGCGAGGGCCTCCAGCATCCCCACCGGCCCTGTCACCACCCGTCCCGCGAGAGGGAAGGTGAAAGGGTAGTCCACCGGCCCCACCGCCGACACGCGGGCCCCGGCGAGCGCCGCCTTGCGCAGGCGGTGGCCGAGAAGCGGTTGGTCCTTGCGCAGATTCGAGCCCACCAGCAGAGCGGCGCCCACACGCTCGAGCCCGGCGATGGGCATGCCAAGCCCGGGGGCGAGGGGCGCCAACGCCTGATCGCTCGTGTCCCTCTCCCGCAGGCGGTGGTCCACGTGGTCGCCGCCGAGCCCCCGCACGAGCCCCTGGAGCAGGAACGCCTCCTCCAGGGTCGCACCCGGGGATGCGAGCGCCCCCACCCGCCCGGCCCCCCCTGCGGCGAGGATCGACTCGAGGCCCCGCGCGACGGTCGCGAGCGCGCTCTCCCAATCCACCACCTCCCAGCGCCCGGCGCGCCGGACCCTGGGAGCGGTGAGCCGGTCGGCCGCCGAGAGACCCAGGTAGCCGAAGCGGTCCCGGTCCGAGATCCAGGTCTCGTTGACCTCCTCGTTCTCCCGCGCGACGACGCGCATCACCGTCCCCCGGCGCACGTGCACGGAGAGGTTCGAGCCCACCGCGTCGTGGGGCGAGACGGCCGCGTGCGCCGTCATCTCCCAGGACCGGGCCGTGAAGCGGAACGGCTTCGAGGTGAGCGCCCCCACGGGGCAGAGGTCGATGGCGTTGCCGGAGAGCTCGGAGTCGAGGGTCCGCCCGAGGAAGGCGCTGATCTTGGAGCGCTCCCCCCGTCCGATGGCACCGAGCTCCCGCACACCCGCGACCTCTTCGCCGAAACGCACGCAGCGCGTGCACAGGATGCAGCGCGTCAGGTCGGTCGCCACCAGGGCGCCGATGTCCTCGTCCTGGACGACCCGCTTGCCCTCCCGGTACCGCGAGGCGTCCCGGCCGAAGCCCACGGCCACGTCCTGCAGCTCGCACTCCCCGCCCTGGTCACAGATGGGGCAGTCGAGCGGGTGGTTCACGAGCAGGAACTCCATCACCGCCCGCTGCGCCTCGCGCACAAAGGGCGTGCGGGTGTGCACCTTCATCCCCTCGGCGACGGGGGTGGCACAGGCCGGCACGGGCTTCCCGACCTTCTCGACCTGCACCAGGCACATCCGGCAGCTCGCCGCGACGGAGAGCTTCTTGTGGTAGCAGAAACGCGGGATGTGGATCCCGTTCGCGTCGGCCACCTCGATGATGGTGCTGCCGCGGCGCGCCTCCAGGGCGCGGCCGTCGATCTCGATGTGGAGCAGGTCCTCGCTCATCCCGTCAGGCCACCCGCTCCGGCGCCCCCGCGACGGGGCTGCGGCCGTAGCGCACGTAGTGCTCGAACTCCCCCCGGAAGTGCTTGAGGAAGCTCATCACCGGCATCGAGGCCGCGTCACCGAGGGCGCAGATGGTGTGTCCCATCACCCGGGAGGCAACCTGCTCGAGCCGGTCCAGGTCTTCGAGCTGCCCCTGCCCCGCGAGGACCCGGGTCAGGATGCGGTGCATCCAGCCAGTGCCCTCGCGGCAGGGTGTGCACTGACCGCACGACTCCGCACAGTAGAACCGCGAGATGCGGTGCAGGACCTTCACCATGTCCGTCGTCTCGTCCATGACGATGACCGCGCCGGAGCCCAGCATGGACCCCGCGCGCGAAATGGACTCGTGGTCCATGCGCAGGTCCAGCATCACCTCGCCGGGCACCACTGGCACGGAAGATCCGCCCGGAATCACCGCCTTCAGGCGCCGCCCCCCCAGCACACCGCCCGCCACCGCGAGCAGCTCCCGGAAGGGGATGCCGAGCGGGACCTCGAAGTTCCCCGGACGCTCCACGTGTCCGGAGATCGAGAAGACCTTCTCGCCACCGGCGCTCGCCGTTCCGAGGGACGCGAACCACTCGCCCCCCTTGCGCAGGATCACCGGGACCGAGGCGAGCGACTCGGTGTTGTTGATGGTCGTCGGCCGGCCGTAGAGACCCACGTTCGCGGGGAACGGCGGCTTGAAGCGCGGCTGGCCCTTCTTCCCCTCCAGGGACTCGAGCAGCGCCGTCTCCTCGCCGCAGACGTACGCGCCCGCACCGAGCGTGGCGTAGAGGTCGAAGTCCACCGCCGTGCCCAGGATCCCCTTGCCCAGGTAGCCCGCCGCGTAGGCCTCCTGCACGGCCCCCTCGAAGCGCCGGAAGGGCTCGTCGAGGAATTCCCCGCGCAGGTAGTTGTAACCCACCGTGGCACCGATGGCATAGGCGGCGATCGCCATACCCTCGACCACCGCGTGCGGGTTGAAGCGCAGGATGTCCCGGTCCTTGCAGGTGCCGGGCTCGGACTCATCGGAGTTGCAGACGAGGTACTTCTGGCCCGGGGACTGACGAGGCATGAAGCTCCACTTCAGCCCCGTCGGGAAGCCCGCGCCACCCCGCCCCCGCAGGCCCGACTTCTTGACCTCTTCGATGATCAATTCCGGGGGCAGGCGCCCCTTCAGCACCTGCTCCCAGGCCTGGTACCCGCCCAGGCTGCGGTAGGTGTCGATCGACCAGGGCCGCTCGTGGCCCAGGGTGAGGAAGCAGACCTGATTCGCCATGCGCCCCTCACTCGATGCCGTCGAGGATCTCGTCCACCTTCTCGGGGGTGAGATGCTCGTAGTAGACGTGGTCGACCTGCATCATCGGCGCGCCGCAACACGCGGCCAGGCACTCCTCCTCGCGCTTCAGGTGGAACTTGCCGTCCGGGGTGCTCTCCCCGAGCCGGATCCCGAGACGCCTTTCGATGTGCGCAAGGATGGCGTCGGCGCCGCGCAGCATGCAGGAGACGTTGGTGCACACGGAGATGCTGTGGCGGCCAACCGGCTTCAACTCGAACATGGAGTAGAACGTGGCGACCTCGTAGACCTCGATCGGCGCGAGACCGAGATAATCGGCCACGGCCTCGATCAGGTCCGTCGTGAGGTGCCCACCGTTACCGTGCTGCACCTCGCGCAGCGCGGCGAGGACCCCCGACTGGCGCCGATCGGCCGGGTACTTGGCGAGCCAGTGGTCGATCAGCGCCCGCGCGTGCGCCGGCAGCAACTCGCTCTTCCTCGCCGGCACCGGGCTCATCAGCGGTCGATCTCCCCGAATACGATGTCGAGCGTTCCGATGATCGCGACCACATCGGCCAGCATGTGGCCCCGGACCATCTCGTCGAGGGCCGCCAGGTGCGCGAACCCCGGCGCCCGCACCTTCACCCGGTAGGGCTTGTTGGCCCCGTCCGAGACCAGGTAGACCCCGAACTCGCCCTTCGGGGCCTCGACCGCGGCGTAGACCTCGCCGGCGGGCACGCCGTAGCCTTCGGAAAAGAGCTTGAAGTGGTGGATGAGTGCCTCCATCTCGCCCTTCATGCGCTCACGCTGCGGGGGCACCACCTTTCCGTCGCCCGCCATCACGGGCCCGGGATTCTCCCGCAGCCAGTCGACGCACTGGCGGATGATCCGGTTCGACTGGCGCATCTCCTCCACGCGCACGAGGTAGCGGTCGTAGCAGTCCCCGTTCACCCCGACCGGTATGTCGAAGTCCAGGCGGTCGTAGACCTCGTAGGACTGCTTCTTGCGGAGGTCCCAGGCGATTCCCGAGCCCCGGATCATCGGCCCCGAGAATCCCAGCTGCAGGGCCCGCTCCGGCGGGACCACGCCGATCCCGACGGTCCGCTGCTTCCAGATGCGGTTGTCGGTCAGGAGCGTCTCGTACTCGTCGACCAGACCGGGAAAGCGCTCGGTGAATGCCGCGACGAAGTCGAGGAGGCTCCCCTGACGGTCCTCGTTGAGCCGGCGCAGCTCCTTCTCGCTGCGCCGCCCCGAGGCCTGGTGCTGGGGCATGCTGTCCGGCAGGTCGCGGTACACCCCTCCGGGCCGGTAGTAGGTCGCGTGCATGCGCGTGCCCGAGACCGCCTCGTAGCAGTCCATCAGGTCCTCGCGCTCCCGGAACGCGTAGAGGAACACGCTCATCGCGCCGATGTCGAGCGCGTGCGCGCCGAGCCACATCAGGTGATTCAGGATCCGCGTGATCTCGTCGAACATCACCCGGATGTACTGCGCCCGCAGCGGCGCCTCGATCCCCAGCAGCCTCTCGATGGCGAGGACGTAGCCGTGCTCGTTGCACATCATGGACACGTAGTCGAGACGGTCCATGTAGCCGATGCTCTGGTTGTAGGGCTTCGACTCGGCCAGCTTCTCCGTGCCCCGGTGCAGCAGCCCGATGTGCGGATCGGCGCGCTCGACGACCTCGCCGTCCAGCTCCAGCACGAGCCGCAGCACACCGTGCGCCGCCGGGTGCTGGGGGCCGAAGTTCAGGGAGTAGTTGCGGATCTCAGCCACTGCCACCCGGCTCCCCGTCACCGCCCCGCGCCTGCGCACCCGGACCGCGAACGACCCGGGGCACCAGGACCCGCGGCTCGACCGTCACCGGCTCGTAGACCACACGGCCCCGCTCGGGGTCGTAGCGCATCTCCACGTGGCCGCCGAGGGGGAAGTCCTTGCGCAGCGGGTGGCCGACGAAGCCGTAGTCCGTGAGGATCCGGCGCAGATCGGGGTGCCCCTCGAACAGGATCCCGAACAGATCGAAGGCCTCGCGCTCGAACCAGTTTGCGGAGCTCCACACCGGGACGAGCGAGTCCACCTGTGGCGGTTCTCCCGGCGCATACACGCGCAGGCGCAGGCGCCGGTTCCAGCGCTGGGAGAGCAGGTGGGAGACCACCGCGAACCGGCGCTCCGGAGGACACGCGGGCTCGGCGGACGCGGGGCGCAGAGCCGCGCGCGAGAAGCCGGTGCGCGTCGCCCGCTCGCTCGTGCTCCACTCACCGACACCGTAGGTCAGGTAGTCCACGCCACAGAGATCGACGAGTTGCTCGAAGGCGAGGTCCGCCTCGTCGCGCAGCGTCCGCGCCACCGCGAGCAGCGTTCCTGGGGGAACCTCGAGCGTCACCTGGCCGCAGCAGACCGAGACCCCTCCCCCGAGCGCACCGAAACGCTCCCCGAGGAGGAGCGCCAAGGCCTGGGAGCGGGACGGTGGTGACTCGCTCATCGGCGGGCGATGGTGCTCGTGCGCCGGATCTTGTTCTGCAACTGCAGGATGCCGTAGATCAGCGCCTCCGCGGTCGGCGGGCAGCCGGGCACGTAGATGTCCACGGGCACGATGCGGTCACAGCCCCGTACCACCGAATAGGAATAGTGGTAGTAACCGCCGCCGTTGGCGCAGGACCCCATGGAGATCACCCAGCGAGGCTCCGCCATCTGGTCGTAGACCTTGCGTAGCGCGGGAGCCATCTTGTTCACCAGAGTCCCGGCCACGATCATCACATCGGACTGCCGCGGGCTCGGTCGAAACAGGATCCCGAAACGGTCCAGGTCATAGCGCGACGCGCCCGCGTGCATCATCTCCACGGCACAACAGGCCAGGCCGAACGTCATCGGCCAGAGCGAGCCCGTGCGCGCCCAGTTGATGAGCTGGTCGGCGGTGGTGGTGAAAACCCCTTCGCGCAGAACGCCCTCTATTCCCACTCGAGCGCTCCCTTCTTCCACTCGTACACGAATCCCACGACCAGGATGCCGAGGAACAGCATCATCGCGACGAAGCCCGCGAGGCCGATCTGGTCCAGGACCACCGCCCAGGGGAAGAGGAAGGCGATCTCCAGATCGAAGAGGATGAACAGGATGGCGACCAGGTAGTAGCGCACGTCGAAGGGCGCGCGCGCGTCCCCGAAGGGCTCGAAGCCGCACTCGTAGGGGGAGATCTTCTCGTCGTAGGGGCGCCGCGGGCCGATCACGAATCCCGCGACGAGGGGGCCGACTCCGAACACGATGCCGACGAGGATGAACACGAGGACCGGGAGGTAGTTCTCCAGCATGTCAGCGTCCGGCCTCCCCCTGCCCCTGCCCCTGGCGCCTGCTCAGTTCCTGCCGGGTCACGAGCCCGCTGCGGACCGTACGCCGCTGCCGGCGCGTTAGCCCGAGCGGCGCGGTATCCGAAGCGAGATGCCTGTATGGTGCCGACGGTCGGACTCGAACCGACACGGCTTGCGCCACTGCCCCCTCAAGACAGCGTGTCTACCAATTCCACCACGTCGGCGTGGCTTGCAGCTGTGAGACTGATCGAGCGGCCGCCTCCTGTCAACCGGCCTTCGTCAACCTCCGCTCAGCGGGACCTGGGGTACGTCCGCCGGTTGCGCGGGCTCTGCCGGCGCCGGGGCCGGCAGAGCCGGCTCGACGGCCCCCGCCGGGGCCGGTGCGCCCACCCGCTCGACTACGCTCGCAGGCTCCACCGTGTGGCTCGCGAGGTAGGCGAGCAACATGCTGTTCAGGAAGAAGGCAAGGGCCAGCCCCGCCGTCGCCCGCGACAGGAAGGACGCAGAGCCCCGGGCGCCGAAGAGGGTACCCGACGCCCCCGCGCCGAAGGCCGCCCCCACGTCCGCCCCCTTGCCGTGCTGAAGCAAGATGAGGCCCGTCACGGCGAGGCCGAAGAGAAGTTGCAGGACCAGCAACGCCGCGTACATGGCGCTCAGCCCGCGGCCCGGCAGATCGCCAGGAATTCATCGGCGATGAGGGACGCCCCCCCGATCAGGCCACCGTCGATATCGGCCATTGCGAACAACCCTCCGGCGTTGCTGCCTTTGACGCTCCCGCCGTAGAGGATCCGCAGCCCCGCGGCCACCTCGGCGCCGCGGGACGCCACCCGCCCGCGGATGAATGCGTGCACCTGCTGCGCCTGCTCCGGCGTGGCGGTGCGCCCCGTACCGATCGCCCACACCGGCTCGTAGGCGATCACTCCCCTCCCGAGCTCGGTCACCCCGACCCGCTCGATGACAGCGTCGAGCTGCCGCGCGACCACCGCCTCCGTGCGTCCTGCGTCACGCTCCTCGAGCGACTCGCCCACGCAGAGGATCGGCACCAGCCTCTCACGGAGCACGCGCGCGAACTTGTCCGCGACCATCGCGTCGCTCTCCGCGTAGAGGGCCCGGCGCTCCGAATGCCCGACGATCACGTACCTGCAGTCGAGCTCCCGAAGCATGGGCGCCGCGACCTCGCCCGTGAAGGCACCCGGGTCCTCACGCGAGACGTTCTGCGCGCCCAGCGCGACCGGCGAGCCCCTCAGGAGCTCGCGGACCCGCGGCAGGTAGACGAACGGCGGGCAGATGGCCACCTCGCCGGTGAGGCCCTTCACGCCCGCGACGACCGCACCGACGAGCGCGTCCGCCCCCGTCAGGCTGCCGTTCATCTTCCAGTTGCCCGCAACCAACCGCCGGCGCGTCACCCCGATATGCCTCCCAGGCCCCGCGAGGGATGAGGAGATTACCGGGCGCGGGCAGCGAAATCAATTCGGGCGGGCGAGCTCGACTGGGTGGCCACGGGCGCGTGGACTCGTTCGGGCGCTCGTTCGGGCGGACTCCGCAGCCCCCAGCGGCTATACTGCGCTGACAATCCGCAAGAGTCCCGCCCCCGGGCATGGGACCAGTCTCGATGGAGAGAGTCCGATGGCCCAGATCACCGAAATCCTGCCCTACCTGCTTGCCGGGGTCCTCCTCGCCTTCGTCGTGATGCACGTCGGCATCTGGCTCACCACCCGGCAGATGATCGGACACTCGGCGCCCGAGGTCGCAGATCTCCTCGGCGACCGGCTGCTCCCGGACGGGAAGACGGTGCTCTATTTCTACAACACCGACTGTTCGGCCTGCCTCCTGATGACGCCCCGGGTGGACCGCCTGGCCAAGCAGCACCCGGGCGTCGTCAAGGTCAACACCCGTGAGGAGCGTGAGCTCTCCAAGCGCCTGGGGGTCACCGCGACGCCCACGACCATCGTCCTGCAGAACGGCAAGATCGTCGCCGCCCTGGTGGGCGCCCAGTCGGAGCGCCGGCTGCGCAAGCTGTTCCGTTAGTCCGGGTTCTTGCCCCCGGGCTGCCCCGTCAGCCCGAATCCATCACTGCACTCACGACGGCCAGCGCCTCGACGGTGGCCCGCACGTCGTGGGTGCGCACCACGCGGGCCCCGCGCATCACCGCCACCACGGCCGCGGCTAGCCCACCGTAGAGCCTGCGGTGCACCGGCGCGTCGAGGAGCGCCCCGATCATGGACTTGCGGGACATCCCCACCAGCACCGGCAGGCCCACGGCGGCGAGCCGGTCCAGCCGGGCGAGCAGTCGAAGGTTGTGCTCGAGGGCCTTGCCGAACCCGAAACCGGGGTCGAGCAGGATCCGCGAGCGTGGGATCCCCTGAGCCTCGCAGGCGGCCACCCGCTCCTCGAGGAAGCGCACGACCTCGCCGACCACGTCGTCGTATCGGGGGCTCGCCTGCATCGTGCCCGGCTCCCCCTGCATGTGCATCAGGCAGACGGACACACCGGCGGCGGCTGCCGCCTCCAGGGCCCCGGGGACCCGCAGCGCCCGCACGTCGTTGACGAGCCCCGCGCCGGCCGCGCCCGCCGCGCGGATGACCTCGGGCGTGCCGGTGTCGACGGAGATGGGCACCGGCAGCTCGGCAGCGAGGGCCTCGACGACGGGCAGCACCCGGCGCAGCTCCTCCTCGACGCCCACGGGCGGGGCCCCGGGCCGCGTGGACTCCCCGCCCACGTCGATCACCGCCGCCCCCTCGGCAACCATCTCCCGGGCGCGCTCCAGCGCGAGCGGGAGGCGCGCGTAGCGCCCCCCGTCCGAGAAGGAGTCGGGCGTGACGTTCAGCACCCCCATGACCCGGGGGGCCGAGAGGTCGAGCAGCTTGCCGGCGCAGTCCAGCCGGGGCCCCACCGGAGGCACCCTCCCCGGCAAGCCGCCGTCAGTGGGAACTGGCCGGGCCGCCGATGGTACCGCCCTCGTTCACCGGGCCGCCGGCCGGCGCCTCGGAGGACTTTCCCGCGCCCCGCGTGGGGCCCGAGTCCGTCCACTCCGCCGGCGGGCGCGGCTCGCGCCCTGCCATGATGTCCTGGATCTGCTCGGAATCGATGGTCTCGTAGTGCATCAGCGCCGCCGCCATCGCGTCGAGCGTCGCCCGGTGCTCGGTCAGGATGCGCTTCGAGCGCTGGTAGTTGCGGTCGATGATCGACCGGATCTCCTCGTCAATGATGTGGGCGGTCTCGTCCGAGACGGTCTTGTGCTGCGTCACGCTGTGCCCGAGGAAGACCTCGGCCTGTTCCTCCCCGTAGGAGAGCGGGCCGAGACGGTCCGACAGCCCCCACTTGGTGACCATGTTGCGCGCGAGCTCCGTCGCCCGCTGGATGTCGTTGGAGGCGCCAGTGGTGACCCGCTCCGGCCCGAAGACCAACTCCTCCGCGATCCGGCCGCCGAACAGGCTCGAGATCTGGCTCTCCAGCCGCTCCTTGCTGTAGCTGTAGCGGTCCGCCTCCGGCAGGAACATGGTGACGCCGAGGGCCCGCCCGCGGGGAATGATGCTCACCTTGTAGACAGGGTCGTGCGAGGGCACCGAGAGGCCGATCACGGCGTGTCCCGCCTCGTGGTAGGCGGTGAGCTGCTTCTCCTCCTCGCTCATCACCATGCTCTTGCGCTCGACCCCCATCATGATCTTGTCCTTCGCGCGCTCCATCTCCTCCATGCCCACCAGCTTCTTGTTCGCGCGCGCGGCGAAGAGCGCGGCCTCGTTCACCAGATTGGCGAGGTCCGCCCCCGAGAATCCGGGCGTGCCGCGGGCAATCAGGGAGGCATTCACGCCTTCGGCCACCGGCACCTTGCGCAGGTGGACCTTGAGGATCTGCTCGCGTCCCCGGATGTCGGGGAGCGGCACCACCACCTGGCGATCGAAACGGCCCGGGCGCAGCAGCGCCGGGTCGAGGACGTCGGGGCGGTTGGTCGCCGCGATGACGATGACGCCCTCGTTGCCCTCGAACCCGTCCATCTCCACCAGCAACTGGTTCAGGGTCTGCTCGCGCTCGTCGTGGCCACCGCCGAGGCCCGCGCCCCGGTGACGACCGACCGCGTCGATCTCGTCGATGAAGACGATGCAGGGCGCGTGCTTCTTCGCCTGGTCGAACATGTCGCGCACGCGCGAGGCGCCGACGCCCACGAACATCTCCACGAAGTCCGACCCGGAGATGGTGAAGAACGGCACCTTCGCCTCGCCGGCGATGGCCTTCGCCAGCAACGTCTTGCCGGTGCCCGGCGGGCCGACCATCAGCACACCGCGGGGGATCTTCCCGCCCAGGCGCTGGAACTTGCCGGGATCGCGCAGGAAGTCCACGAGCTCGGCGACTTCGGTCTTCGCCTCCTCCACGCCCGCCACGTCGGCGAAGGTCACCTTCACCTGGTCTTCCCCGAGCAGCCGCGCACGGCTCTTGCCGAAGGACAGCGCGCCGCGGCCGCCGCCCGCACCCTGCATCTGGCGCATGAAGAAGACCCAGACTCCGATGAGCAGCAGCATCGGGAACCAAGAGATGAAGATCTGCATCAGCAGGGACTGCTGCTCCGGAGGCTTGGCGTCGATGGCCACTCCGTGCTCCAGCAGCTCCCCGACGAGCGAGCGATTGTCCGTCTCGGGGCTGTAGACGGTGAAGCGCTCTCCGCTCTGGCCCGTGACCTGCAGCGATTTGCCTTCGATGACGACCTTCTGCACCCGCCCCTGCTTGACGTCCTGCAGGAACTGCGAGTACTCGACCTGCTGCGTGGCCACCCTGCGCGGTCCGAAGTTGTTGAAAACCGACATCAGGACCAGGGCGATCACCACCCACAGGACCAGATTTTTCGCCATGTCGTTCAAATCGCTATCTCCTGAGGACGAGACCCAGCGTGACAGGCCTCCCCCCTTCTGCCCACGTCGATTCGACTATACACCAGCGTAACCCCGGGCGAGCACGTAGAGCTCCCGGGACCGCGCCCGGGACGCCTCGGGCTTGCGCCGCTCCAGGGCCGCGAAATCCGTGCGGATCGAGCGCAACAACTCCTCCAGCCCCTCGCCCTGGAACACCTTCGCGAGGAACGCCCCGCCGGGGGTCAGCGTGGCCCGTGCGAGCTCCAGGGCGAGCTCCACCAGCTCGATGGAACGGGCCTGGTCGACCGCCCGGATCCCGCTCAGGTTCGGGGCCATGTCCGAGAGCACCAGGTCCGCGGCGACCCCGCCGAGTGCCTCCCGCACGGCCTCCCGGACCGACTCCTCGCGGAAGTCTCCCTGGATGAAGCTCACGCCCGCCACGGCGCTCATGGGCAAGATATCCACCGCCACCACGCGCCCCCTCGGGCCCACGCGCTGCGCTGCCCACTGCGACCACCCTCCGGGCGCCGCCCCCAGGTCCACCACCCTGGAACCGGCCCGGAGGAGCCCGTACCGGCGGTCCAGGTCCATGAGTTTGAAGGCGGCGCGGGAACGCAGCCCTTCAGCCCTGGCCTTTTGGACAAAGGGGTCGGCGTGGTGTTCCTGGAGCCAGCGGCGGCTGCTGGGCGTTCTAGGCATGCCGCGGGGGTGACGGCCTCGTCACGGTCTTCCTAGACGTACAGCACCCCCGCGATCTCGTAGTCGCGCCGCCCGCTCGGGGTCTGCACGGACACGACGTCGCCCTCGATCTTGCCGATGAGGGCGCGCGCGAGGGGCGAGGTGTTGGAGATGAGACCCACTTTGATGTCCGCCTCATCCTCGCCCACGATCTGATAGCGGACCTCCTCCTCCGTCTCCACGTTCAGGAGCTCGACCGTCGCGCCGAACACCACGCGCCCGCCGGCGTTCACCTGGGTCACGTCGATGACCTGGGCGTTGCCGAGCTTCCCCTCGATCTCGGCGATCCGACCCTCGATGAAGCCCTGCTCCTCCCGTGCGGCGTGGTACTCGGCGTTCTCGCGCAGGTCCCCGTGGGCCCGCGCCTCCGCGATGGCCTGGATGACCTTCGGGCGGCGCACGGACTTCAGGTGCTGCAGTTCCCCCTTCAGCCGCTCGGCCCCGCGCACGGTCATGGGTGAGCGGCTCACGAGAAGAGCCCCCGGTGCAGATCCTGCAGGCGGTGGACCTCCCCGCTCCCCGGACCCCGCAGGGCCATGACCACAGCGCGCGCGCCGGCCAGCGTGGTCGTGTAGGCGACCTTGTTCTTGAGCGCGGTCCGCCGAATGGCGTAGGAGTCCGCGATGGCCTGCTCGCCCTCGGTGGTGTTCACGATCAGGGAAACCTCGCCGTTCTTCAGCATGTCCACGATATGGGGCCGCCCTTCTTTCACCTTGTTCACCCGGCGGCAGGGCACGCCTGCGGCGCTGATGACCTCGGCCGTGCCCCGGGTCGCCACCACCTCGAAGCCGAGCTCCACCAGGTCGCGCGCGACCCTCACCACCCGCGCCTTGTCCGCGTCGCGCACGCTGAGGAAAGCCACCCCCCCGGCCGGGAGCACCATACCCGCGCCCAGCTGCGATTTCCCGAAGGCCTCGCCGAAGCTGCGGCCCACCCCCATCACCTCGCCGGTCGACTTCATCTCCGGCCCGAGCAGGGGGTCGACCCCCTGGAACTTCACGAAGGGGAAGACCGACTCCTTCACCGAATAGTAGCGCGGGACCCGTTCCTCGGTGACCCCTTGCCGGTGCAGGCTCTGCCCCACCATGCACCGGGCCGCGACGCGTGCGAGCGAGACGCCCGTCGCCTTGGAGACGAACGGCACCGTGCGCGAGGCGCGCGGATTGACCTCCAGAACGTAGACCACCCCGCCCTGGACGGCGTACTGCACGTTCATCAGCCCCACCACGCCGAGCGCCTTCGCCATGCGCTCGGTCTGGGAGCGCAGCTCGTCCTGCAACGCCGAGCTGAGGCCGTACGGGGGCAGCGAGCACGCCGAGTCTCCGGAGTGCACGCCGGCCTGCTCGATGTGCTCCATGATCCCGCCGATCAGCACGCTCTCCCCGTCGCAAATGGCGTCCACGTCCACCTCGATCGCGTCGTCGAGGAACCGGTCGAGCAGCACCGGGGAGTCGTTGGACACCGCCACCGCGGCGCGCATGTACCGGCGCAGCTCGCCCTCATTGTGGACGATCTCCATCGCCCGCCCACCGAGCACGTAGGAGGGGCGCACGACGAGCGGATAACCCACCTGCGCCGCGCCCAGAAGCGCCTCGTCCAGCGCCCGCGCCGTGCGGTTGGGGGGCTGGTGCAGACCGAGCCCCTCGATGAGCCCCTGGAAGCGCTCGCGGTCCTCGGCGAGGTCGATCGAGTCCGGTGTGGTGCCGATGATCGGGGCCCCGGCGGCGGCCAGCGCCCGGGCGAGCTTCAGGGGCGTCTGCCCCCCGTACTGCACGATGACCCCGTAGGGCCGCTCGAGGGCGATGATCTCGAGCACGTCCTCGAGCGTCACCGGCTCGAAGTAGAGCCGGTCGGAGGTGTCGTAGTCGGTCGAGACCGTCTCCGGGTTGCAGTTGACCATGATGGTCTCGAACCCGTCCTCGCGCAGCGCGAGCGCGGCCTGCACGCAGCAGTAGTCGAACTCGATGCCCTGGCCGATGCGGTTCGGCCCCCCGCCGAGCACCATGACCTTGCGCCGGTCGCTCGGCGCGGCCTCGCACTCCTCCTCGTAGGTGGAGTACAGGTAGGCGGTCGTGCTCGCGAACTCCGCCGCACAGGTGTCCACCCGGCGGTAGACCGGCCGGACCCCGTGCCGATGCCGGAGCTCGCGTACCGCCTGCTCCTCTGCGCCCAGGAGGGCCGCGAGGCGGCGGTCCGAGAAGCCCTTGCGCTTCAGGGCGAACAGCCGGGCGGCGGAGAGTCCTTCGAGGCCAAGGCCCCGCAGGGCGCCCTCCTCGGCGATCAGGTCCTCGATCTGGGCGAGGAACCAGGGGTCGATCCGGGAGAGCGCGTGCACCTCCGGCACCGAGTAGCCCATGCGGAAGGCGTCCCCCACGTACCAGATCCGCTCCGGGCCCGGCTGACGGAGCTCGCGCTCGAGACGCACGCGCGAGTCCTCCGCGCCCGGGTCCAGGCGCTCGTTGAAGCCGTCCGCGCCCGTCTCGAGCCCGCGAAGGGCCTTCTGCAGCGACTCCTGGAAGGTGCGGCCGATCGCCATCACCTCGCCCACCGACTTCATCTGGGTGGTCAGGCGCGGGTCAGCCTGCGGGAACTTCTCGAACGTGAAGCGCGGAACCTTGGTCACCACGTAGTCGAGGGTCGGCTCGAAGGAGGCCGGAGTCGCCCCGCCGGTGATCTCGTTCGCCAGCTCGTCCAGCGTGTAGCCCACCGCCAGCTTGGCTGCGACCCGCGCGATGGGGAAACCGGTCGCCTTGGAGGCCAGTGCGGAGGACCTGGAGACCCGCGGGTTCATCTCGATGACCACCATCCGCCCGTCGGCCGGGTTGATGGCGAACTGGACGTTCGAGCCGCCCGTCTCGACCCCGATCTCGCGCAGCACCGCGATCGAGGCGTCGCGCAGGATCTGGTACTCCTTGTCCGTGAGGGTGAGCGCCGGCGCGACGGTGATCGAGTCGCCCGTGTGCACCCCCATGGGGTCCAGATTCTCGATCGAGCAGATGATGATGCAGTTGTCCTTGCGGTCCCGCACCACCTCCATCTCGAATTCCTTCCAACCGAGGACCGACTCCTCGATCAGGAGCTCGTGGGTCGGCGAGAGCTCGAGTCCGCGCTCGCAGATCTCGATGAGCTCCTCCCGGTTGTAGGCGATCCCCCCGCCGCTGCCGCCCAGCGTGAACGAAGGGCGGATGACGGTGGGGAAGCCGATGGCGGCCTGAACCTGCTGCGCCTCCTCCAGGCTGTGGGCGGGCGCCGCGCGCGGGGTCGCGAGCCCGATGGAGCGCATCGCCTCGCGAAACCGCTCCCGGTCCTCCGCCTTGTCGATGGCGTCGCGGCTCGCCCCGATGAGCTCCACCCCGAAGCGATCGAGCACGCCCTCGCGCGCGAGGTCGAGGGCCGTGTTGAGCGCCGTCTGCCCGCCCATGGTGGGCAGCAGCGCGTCCGGGCGCTCCTTCTCGATGATGCGGGCCACCACCTCCCAGTGCACCGGCTCGATGTAGGTCGCATCGGCCATCCCCGGGTCGGTCATGATCGTGGCGGGGTTCGAGTTGACCAGGATGACCCGGTAGCCCTCCTCCTTCAGCGCCTTGCAGGCCTGCGCCCCCGAATAGTCGAACTCGCACGCCTGGCCGATGACGATCGGTCCGGCCCCGATGATGAGGATGCTGCGCAGGTCAGTTCTCTTGCCCATGGAACGAGTGCCCTCCGCGCGGCCCCCTCAGACGCCCTGCCGCGACCGGGCGCGCTCCTCGATGAGCTCGAGGAAGTGGTCGAAGAGCGCGCCGGCGTCGTGAGGGCCGGGGCTCGCCTCCGGGTGGCCCTGGAAACTGAAGGCGGGCCGGTCGGTGCGGTGGATCCCCTGGAGCGAGCCGTCGAAGAGCGAGCGGTGCGTCGCCCGCACGCTCGCCGGGAGCGTCGATTCGTCGACGGCGAAGCCGTGGTTCTGGCTGGTGATCATCACCCGGCCGCTCTCCAGATCCTGAACCGGGTGGTTCGCCCCATGGTGCCCGAATTTCATCTTCACCGTGCGCGCCCCGCTCGCCAGTCCGAGGAGCTGGTGCCCGAGGCAGATCCCGAAGAGCGGGATGCCGGTCTCGAGCAGCTCGCGGATGGCCTCGATGGCGTAGCCGCAGGGCTCCGGGTCCCCCGGCCCGTTGGAGAGGAAGACCCCGTCCGGGCTCCGGGCCAGCACGTCGCGCGCCGGGGTCTCGGCCGGGACCACGGTCACGCGGCACCCGCGGCGCACGAGATTGCGCAGGATGTTCCGCTTGACGCCGTAGTCGTAGGCCACCACGTGCCAGCGCGCCCCCCGCCCCTCGCCGACCGCGTGACCCCGCCCGAGCGACCAGGTGCCGTCCTCCCAGGCATAGGGCGAGGGGGTGGTGACCACCCGGGCCAGGTCCATGCCCTTCAGCCCCGGGAACTCCCGCGCCGCCGCGAGCGCCCGCGCCTCGTCGATGCGGGGTCCGGCGACGATACAGCCGTTCTGCGCGCCTTTCTCGCGCAGCGTGCGCGTCAGTCGCCGCGTGTCCACCCCGGCGATGGCGACCACCCGGTGCCGGCGCAGATACGCGTCGAGCCCCTCTTCGGCGCGCCAGTTGCTCACCGCAACCGGCAGATCCCGGATGACGAGCCCCGCGCCGTAGACCCGCGGGGACTCCTCGTCCTCGCGGTTCGTCCCCACGTTTCCGATGTGCGGGAAGGTGAGGGTGACGATCTGCCGCTCGTAGGACGGGTCGGTCAGGACCTCCTGGTAGCCCGTGATGGCGGTGTTGAAGACGACCTCGCCCACGGTCTCGCCCGCCGCGCCGATGGACTCGCCGCGGAAGAGGCTACCGTCTGCGAGCGCCAGCAGTGCCGGGTCGCGCATCGTTGCACCTCGCGTCGCAGGCACCCGGTCTCAGCCCCTCAGCCCGAGCACGTCCTGCATGTCATAGAGCCCTGGCCCACGACCTGCCACCCAGTGCGCCGCGCGCACCGCCCCGCGCGCGAAGGTCGCACGGCTCGAGGCCCGGTGGCTCACCTCGACCCGCTCCCCCTCGCCCGCGAACAGCACGGTGTGCTCGCCGACGATGTCACCCGCACGCACGGTCGCGAAACCGATGGTGCTGGGGGAGCGCTGGCCGATCCGGCCTTCGCGCCCGTACACCGCGCACTCCTTCAGGTCGCGGCCGAGCGCGGCGGCCACCACCTCTCCCATGCGCAGGGCGGTGCCCGAGGGCGCGTCGACCTTGTGCCGGTGGTGCGCCTCGACGATCTCCACGTCGAAGTCCTCCCCGAGAACGCGGGCCGCGGTCTCGATGAGCTTGAAGCAGAGGTTCACCCCGACGCTCATGTTGGGCGAGAAGACCACCCCCACCTCCCGCGCGACGGTCTCCAGCGCCACGCGCTGGTCCGGCGACAGGCCGGTCGTTCCCACCACCATGCGCCGGCCGGCCGAGCGGCACCACGCGGCATGCTCCAGCGTCGCCTCGGGCTGGGTGAAGTCCACCAGCACGTCGAAGGGCTCCCCGATGTCCTCGAGGCTCCCCACGACGGGCACCCCGAGCCGCCCGAGGCCCGCCAGCTCACCCGCGTCCGCGCCCGTCTGGGGGCTGCCGGAGCGTTCCAGCGCACCGACCAGGGCCCCCTCCGGGTCCCGCGCGACCGCCTCCACCAGCATCCGGCCCATGCGCCCCGCGGCGCCTGCCACCACGATTCGCGTCACCGCCCCTCCTCTACAGCTTCATGCCCTCGAAGAATTTCTTGGCCCGCTCGAGCCAGGACTGCTCCCGCGGCCGATGGGCCTCGCAGTCCTCCCCGAGCGTGCACTCGAGCTCGCGCAGGAGCTCCTTCTGCTTCGCCGTCAGGTTGACCGGGGTCTCCACCACCACGTGGCAGAGCAGGTCTCCCACGTCACCCCCGCGCACCGGCCGCACCCCTTTCCCGCGCAGGCGGAACACCCGCCCGGTCTGGGTCTCCGGAAGCACCTTCAGCGTGGTGCGCCCATTGAGCGTCGGGACGTCGAGCTCGCCACCGAGCGCCGCCATCACGAAGCTGATCGGGACCTCGCAGTGCAGGTCGTCGTCCTCGCGCACGAAGATCTCGTGCTGCTTCACGGCCACCTGGACGTAGAGGTCTCCCGGCGGGCCACCGTTCTCCCCCGCCTCACCCTCGCCGCCGAGGCGAATGCGGTCGCCCGTATCCACCCCGGGTGGGACCTTCACCGACAGCGTCTTGTGGCGTTGCACGCGCCCCGCGCCGTGGCACTCGTCGCAGGGGTCGCGGACCACGCGGCCCGTGCCCCGGCAATGGGGACAGGTCTGCTGGATGGCGAAGAATCCCTGCTGCATCCGCACCTGCCCCGTGCCGCCGCAGGTGGAACAGTTCGTGGGCGAGGTCCCGGGACGTGCCCCGCTGCCCCCGCAGCGCGAACAGGCGACGAGGCTCGGGACCTGGATCTTGCGGGTGATGCCGAAGACCGCTTCTTCCAGGCTCAGCTCGAGGTCGTGGCGCAGGTCGCCGCCACGGTAGGCGCGGGTGCGCCCGCCCCGCCCGCCCGCCCCGAAGATATCCCCGAACATGTCCTCGAAGATGTCCCGGAAGCTGCCGCCGGCCCCGAACCCGGCCCCCATGCCAGCCTGCCCCTCGAGCCCGGCGTGCCCGAACTGGTCGTACGCCGAGCGCTTGCGGGCGTCCGAGAGGACCTCGTAGGCCTCCTTGCACTCCTTGAAGCGGTCCTCGGACTCCGCCCGGCCTTCAGCCGGGTTGCGGTCGGGGTGATATTTCATGGCCAACCGCCGGAAGGCCTTCTTCAGGTCGGCCTCGCTGACGGTGCGGCTGACACCCAGAACCTCGTAGTAATCGCGCTTGGTCATCCTTCCCGCGCTCAAGACACCGGGCGCGCGGCCTCCCGACCGCGCGCCCGGCGTGCAGTGCTCCTACCGGCCGATCGCCGGAGGCCCCTTACTTCTTGTCGTCCCGGACCTCTTCGAACTCGGCGTCCACCACGTCGTCCCCACCCGGCTGGCGCCTCTGGGCGGAGTCGGGCTCCGGCCCGCCCTGGGGGCCCGCGCCCCCAGCACCGCCCTGCTCCCGGTAGACGCGCTCGGCCAACTTCCCCGAAACGTCCGCCAGGCGCTGCGTCTTGACCTCGATGCGACCCTTGTCGTCGCTCTTGAGCACGTCCTCGAGGTCCTTGATCGCGGACTCGATCTCGCCCCGCTCCTGGCTCGACACCTTCTCTCCCAGGTCCTTCAGCGTCTTGCGGGTCGCGTGGACCAGGTTGTCGGCCTGATTGCGCACGTTCACCAGTTCGTGGAACTTGCGGTCGTCCGCCGCGTGCGCCTCCGCGTCCTTGACCATGCGCTTGATCTCGTCCTCGCCGAGGCCGCTCGAGGCGCGGATCACGATGGACTGCGCCTTGCCGGTGGCCTTGTCGCGCGCCGAGACGTTCAGGATCCCGTTGGCGTCGATGTCGAACGTGACCTCGATCTGGGGGACGCCGCGCGGCGCCGGCGGGATGTCCGCTAGGTCGAAGCGCCCGAGCGACTTGTTCGCCGAGGCGATCTCCCGCTCGCCCTGCAGCACGTGGATCGTCACCGCGGTCTGGCTGTCGTCGGCCGTCGAGAAGGTCTGGGTCGCCTTGGTCGGGACCGTCGTGTTCTTCTCGATGATCTTCGTCATCACCCCGCCGAGCGTCTCGATCCCGAGCGAGAGCGGCGTGACGTCGAGGAGCAGCACGTCCTTGACCGTGCCCGAGAGCACGCCGCCCTGGATCGCAGCGCCCACCGCCACCGCCTCGTCGGGGTTGACGTCCCTGCGCGGCTCCTTGCCGAAGAACTCCCGCACCACCTCCTGCACCTTCGGCATGCGGGTCTGGCCGCCGACGAGGATCACCTCGTCGATGTCCTTCGTGGTCATGCCGGCGTCCTTCAGCGCCGTGCGGCAGGGCCCGATGGTGCGCTGCACCAGGTCCTCCACCAGCGACTCGAGCTTGGCCCGGGTCAGCTTCGTGTTCAGGTGCTTCGGGCCGCTCGCGTCCGCCGTGACGTAGGGCAGGTTGATCTCGGTCTGCTGGGAGGAGGAGAGCTCGATCTTGCCCTTCTCCGCCGCCTCCTTCAGGCGCTGCATCGCGAGCGGGTCGCCGCGCAGGTCGATCCCCGAGCTCTTCTCGAACTCGTTCGCGAGGTAGTCGATGATTCGCTTGTCGAAGTCCTCGCCGCCGAGGAAGGTGTCCCCGTTCGTCGAGTGCACCTCGAACTGGTGCTCGCCGTCGACCTCCGCCACCTCGATGATGGAGATGTCGAAGGTGCCGCCGCCGAGGTCGTAGACCGCGATCTTCTGGTCGCCGCGCTTCTTGTCGAGCCCGTAGGCAAGCGCCGCCGCGGTCGGCTCGTTGATGATGCGCTTCACCTCGAGGCCGGCGATGCGACCCGCGTCCTTCGTCGCCTGGCGCTGGGAGTCGTTGAAGTAGGCCGGCACCGTGATGACGGCCTCGGTCACGGGCTCACCGAGGTAGTCCTCGGCGGTCTTCTTCATCTTCTGCAGGACCCGGGCGGAGATCTCGGGGGGCGCCATCTTCTTGCCCCCGGCCTCGACCCACGCGTCCCCGTTCGGCGCCTCCACGATCTTGTAGGGCACCATGTCGATGTCGCGCTGCACCACGTCGTCGCGGAAACGCCGGCCGATGAGGCGCTTGATCGCGAACAGGGTGTTGGTCGGATTGGTCACGGCCTGGCGCTTGGCCGACTGGCCGACCAGCACCTCACCGTCACCCGTGAACGCCACGATGGACGGGGTGGTCCGGTCGCCCTCGCTGTTCTCGATGACCCGCGGCTTGTCCCCCTCCATCACGGCGACGCAGGAGTTGGTCGTGCCGAGGTCGATTCCAATGATCTTTCCCATTCTCTTCGCTCTCCTGGACTCTCAGGCCGCCGGACCCGACGGCTTTCCCCGGATCTGGGGGCCCGGGGTCGTTTTTTCAACCGGCCCGCGCCGACTCAGCGCGCCACCACCACCATCGCCGGACGCACCAGGCGCTGGTTCAGCACGTACCCCTTCTGGAAGACCTGGGTGACGGTGCCAGCCTCGGCCCCCGTCCCGTCCTGCACGGTCATCGCGTGGTGGCGCTCCGGGTCGAACCGCGCCCCCTGCGGGCTGACCTCCTCGACACCAAACTTTTCAAATACATTGGACAACATCTTGAGAGTCAGCTCGAGGCCTTCACGCATCTTCTCGGAGTCCTTGGCGCTGGTGACGGCCGCTGCGAGGGCGAGCTCCAGGCTGTCCTTGACCGGCAGGAGCTCCCCCACGAACCGCTCGATGCCGTACTTGTGGGCGTTCTCCACGTCCCGGGCGGCTCGCCGGCGCAGGTTCTCCATCTCGGCCCGGGCCCGCAGCAGGGCGTCCCAGTTCTCATTCGCCTTGCCCCGCGCCTCCTCCAGCAGCAGCGCGAGCTCCTCGGGGGACCCCTGCTCCGAGGCGGCGGCGCCTGCCTGCCCCTCGGCCTGCGGCTTCCCCTGGCTCTCCGTTTCCGTCGCCATAGCGCGTCGATGCCCTCCGCTTTGATCCGCACTAACCCCCGGGGATCGGGCACCGCCCGCCCGGACCGGGTCCGTCTTGATTGCCGATATGGGGACTAACCGGCCTCGTTCAAGGCCGAGCCGAGCAACCGGGCGGTCAGGTCGACCACGGGGATGATCCGCTCGTAGGCCATGCGGGTCGGCCCGATGACGCCCAGGACCCCGACCACCTGCCCGTTCACCGTGTACGGGGCGGTCACCACGCTCAACTCCCCGAGGACCTCGTACCCGGACTCCTCGCCGATGAAGATCTGCATGCCGTCGGCGCGCAGGGCCTTGTCCAGCAGGTGCAGGATGCGCCGCTTCTCGTAGAAGGCCTCGAAGAGCTGGCGCATCTTCTCCAGGTCGCGGAGCTCCGCGAACTCCATGAGGTTCGTCTGGCCGGCGAGGATGTAGTCGTCGCCCCGCTCCTTGGCCGCGAACGCCTGATCGGCCACCTCGATGGCCGCGAGCATCATGCGGTTCACGCCCTCGCGCGCCGCCTGCATCTCCCTCAGCAGCGTCTCGCGCGCCTCCGGGAGGTCTTTTCCCGCGAACACCACGTTCAGGTAGTTCGCGGCCTGCTGCAGCTCCTGCTCGGAGTACTGGCGGCCGGTCTGGATCACCCGGTTCTGGACTTCCCGGTCGTTCACCACCAGGACGACGAGCACCCGCTGCGCGGACAGCGGGAGGAACTCCACGTGCCGCAGCCTGAGGTGCTCGCGCCGGGGCAGCGTGACCAGCCCGGCGAGGTGGGTGATGTCCGAGAGCAGGCTCGAAGTGCTCTGCACCAGCTCGGGGACGGCCCGGTCGGGCTGCAGCTGCTGGCGCAGCCGGTCGGCCGCCCCGGCCTCGATGGGCTCGGTGCGCAGCAGCGAGTCGACGAAGAACCGGAACCCGCTCACCGTGGGCACCCGCCCGGCCGAGGTGTGCGGGGAGCGCACCAGGCCCAGGTCCTCGAGGTCGGCCATGACGTTGCGGATGGTCGCCGGGCTCAGGTCCAGACCCGAGTCACGGGAGAGCGTGCGGGAGCCGACCGGCTGGCCCTCGCGGATGTAACGTTTCACCAGCACCTTCAGGAGGTGCTGGGCGCGCTCGTCGATCACCGGCTCGTGGGCACCCCTGACCATCGGATTCGGACACCACCCTTCCGCCCTCCCCGTCCGCCGGGGAGGTGGGTTGAGAAGGATCGGCGAAACCCGCACCCAACACAACCCGGGAGGTCCGGCCCGCTCGGGAGGTCCGGAGCCGGGCGGTTGGCGCCGGGCGGTTGGAGCCGGGCGGTTGGCGACCCCGGCCCTCCGTGCTAACGTCCGGCTCCTCGCCGGGGAGCGGCAGGGATGTTCGAGACCGTAGGAATCGTCGCCAAGCAGGACGACCCCCGCGTCGTCGAGACGTGCCGCTCGCTCTGCGCGTACCTGCGCTCCCGGGGCATCCGCTATCTCCTGGACCGCGTCTGCGCCGCCGCAGTTCCCGGCGGACCGGGCCCGGTCGCCCGCTGTGAAGTGCTCGGTGAGGGATGCGACCTCGTCGTGGTCGTGGGCGGGGACGGCACGCTCCTGCAGACGGCCCGGCGGCTCGTCGACTACGACGTGCGGCTGCTCGGCATCAACCTGGGGCGGGTGGGGTTCCTCACCGACGTGTCGCAACAGGAGATGACGGCGCGCCTCGACGAGATCTTCGACGGCCGGTTCCAGGAGGAGCGCCGCTTCCTGCTCCAGGCCGAGGTCGTGCGGGAGACGGCCCCTGCGACGCGCCACGACGCGCTGAACGACGTGGTCGTGCAGAAGGGCAACGTCGCGCGCCTGATCCGCATCGACACCTACATCGACGGCAACTTCGTCAGCAGCCAGCGATCGGACGGCCTGATCGTGGCGACCCCGACCGGGTCCACGGCCTACGCCCTCTCCGGCGGGGGTCCCCTTCTGCACCCGGCGCTGAACGCGATCGTCCTGGTGCCCATCTGCCCGCACACGCTCAGCAACCGCCCCATCGTGGTGGAGGCCGACAGCGTCGTGGAGATCGTGCTGAGCGACGGGCAGACCAGCCCCGCCGCGCTCACCTGTGACGGCGAGACGGTGAGCGAGCTGCAGGTGGGCGACCGGGTGCGGGTGCGCAAGCGGACCCCGCCAGTGCGCCTCATCCATCCTCCCGGACACGACTACTTCGCCACCCTGCGCACGAAGCTGCACTGGGCCAAGGAGCTGTAGTGCTGACCCAGCTCGAGGTCCGCGACCTGGCCATCGTCGAGCGGGTGTCCCTCGAGATCGGCCCGGGGATGACCGTGCTCACGGGGGAGACCGGCGCCGGGAAGTCGATCCTGCTCGACGCCCTCGGTCTCGTCCTGGGGGACCGGGCGAGCGCGGGCATCGTGCGCCCCGGCTCGGAGCGCGCCGAGGTCTCCGCCGTCTTCGAGACCGGCGGGCTGCCCGCGGTCGAGGCGCGGCTCGCCGAGCTCGAGCTCTCCGACCCCGAGGGGACCTGCGTGCTGCGCCGGACCATCGGCAGCGACGGACGCTCGCGGGGTTTCGTCAACGGGCGGCCGGTCCCTGTGCAGGGCCTGCGCGACATCGGCGAGCTCCTCGTGGAGATCCACGGCCAGCACGCCCACCAGGCGCTGCTGCGCCGTGACGCCCAGCGCGAGGTCCTGGACCACTTCGCAGGCGCAGGGCCGCGTCTCGCGGAGCTTCGCGCCACCTGGCAGGCCTGGCAGGCCGCGCGGGCGGCCGCGGCCCGGCTCGGGGGCAGCGCCGCCGAGCGTGCGGGCGAGCGC
The DNA here is from genome assembly GCA_017999615.1 of Gammaproteobacteria bacterium. Classification (NCBI taxonomy): domain Bacteria; kingdom Pseudomonadati; phylum Pseudomonadota; class Gammaproteobacteria; species Gammaproteobacteria bacterium. The sequence continues at coordinate 38,613 of JAGNLM010000015.1, forward strand.
GACCTCCTGCGCTACCAGGTGGAAGAGCTCCGCCGTCTGGCGCTGCAGGCCGGCGAGCTCGAGGCCGTCGGCGCCGAGCACCGGAGACTGAGCCACGCCGGGGCGCTCATCGCGAGCGCGCGGCGCGCCGCCCACGCGCTGGAGGAGGCCGAGGACGGCGCGGTCGTCCCGCGGCTCGACGCGCTCGCTCGGGAGCTCTCGGAAGACGCCCGCATCGACGAGCGGCTCGCGGCGCTCGCCGAGCTGCTCGACGCCGCCTCCATCCAGGCCCGGGACGCGGCGGCAGGGCTGCGCCGCTACGCCGACGCGGACGAGCTCGACCCCGAGCGGCTGCAGTGGCTCGAGGAGCGCATCGGGGCCATCGAGGCCCTGGCCCGCAAACACCGTGTCCTGGCGGCCGACCTGCCCTCCCACCTCGAGAGGCTCGAGGATCGGCTCGCCGAGCTCGACCGGGGAGAAGAACGCCTCACAGCGCTCGAGGCGGACATCGAGGCCCACCGCCGGCGCTACGAGGCACTCGCCGCGGACCTGCACGAGGCCCGCATCGCGGCCGCGCCGCACCTCTCCCGCGCCGTGGCGGCCCACGTGCGGGAACTGGGCATGACCGGCGCGCGCATCGCCGTCGAGGTGCAGCCGCTTGCCCCGGGCGAGTCCGGCCCCAGCGGACGGGACCGAGTGGAATTCCTGGTCAGCGCGAACCCCGGCCTGCCCCTCGCCCCCCTCTCCCAGGTCGCCTCCGGTGGCGAGCTCTCCCGCGTCAGCCTGGCCATCCAGCTCGTGGGGGCCGCGGGCCGGCGCGTGCCCACGCAGGTCTTCGACGAGGTGGACAGCGGGGTCGGGGGGCGGGTGGCCGAGACCGTGGGCAGCGCCCTGCGCCGGCTGGCGGGAGACTGTCAGGTCCTCTGCGTCACCCACCTGCCCCAGGTCGCCGCCCGGGGACACCAGCACGTGGAGGTCAGCAAGGGGGTCCGCGACGGGACGACCTTCGCCCGCGCCGCGAAGCTCGCCGGTGAGGCCCGGGTAGAAGAGATCGCCCGCATGCTGGGCGGCACCGAACTGACCGACCGCGCCCTCGCCCACGCCCGCGAGATGCTGGAGCGCGCCACCCGGCCCTGAGCCGGAGCCGTGCCCGATGGTCTTTGCCTCGGCCCCTCGGGTATCATCCGCCGGTCATCACCGGTCCGGCGTCACCATGCGAAAGGCTTTCATCATCGGCCTCCTTGCCGCAGCCCAACTCGGCGCAGGATGCTCGAGCGAGCAGGTACCCTTCGTCTACCGGATCGACATCCCCCAGGGGAACGTCGTCACCCAGGAGATGCTGAATCGCCTGGAACCGGGGATGAGCAAGCAGCAGGTCTCCCTGGTGATGGGCACACCGCTCGTGGTCGACCCGTTCCACCCGGACCAGTGGGTCTACCTCTACCGGCTGAAGAAGGGTGGCGAGGCGGTCGAGGAGCGGCAGATCGAGCTCCACTTCCAGGGCGACCGGCTGCAGCGGGTCACCGGCGACGTCAAGCCGGCCGCGGGCCTCCAAGCCCCCGCTCGGGCGCCTGCCGGCGCGGTGGTGGTGCCCCTCGAGCCCCCTCGGGAACCGGGGCTCTGGGAGCGCATCAAGCGCAGCGTCGGGCTCGGCGAGGAGTAGTCCCCGGCCCGGGACCGGACGCGAGCGGGCCCGGTCAGTCCTCCGCGCCCGCGCCACGCTTCATCTTCTTGCCCTCCGCGGCGCGCAGCTTCCGGATCTCCTTCGGGTCCCCGATGAGCGCCCGGTAGATCTCGACCCGGTCGCCGCTCTTCACCACCGTATCCAGCGGGACGACCTTCCCGTAGACCCCCACCTTGCTCTTCTCCAGGTCGATCTCGGGAAAGCGGGCGAGCACGCGCGAGGCCTCGATCGCCTCGCGCACGGTCGCCCCCTCGGGCACCTGGACCTCGGCGAGCACCTGCTGGTCGGCGCGCGCGTAGGCGACCTCAAGCTTCAGTTGCCGTGTAGCCTGTTCCATAGATCTGTACCGCCCTCGTGCGAAAGGCATCGATCATCTGCCGGGTCACCTCATTAAACAGGGGACCGAGCGTCAGGGACATGACCCGCGTCGAGAAATCGAACTCCAGGTCCAGCGTGACCCGGCAGCCCCCGTCGCCGGCGGGCTCGAAGAGCCAGACCCCGTAGAGGTGGCGGAAGGGCCCGCTGGCGAGCCGCATCTCGATGGTGCGGTCCTGCACCAGGCGGTTCTCCGTCGTGAAGGCCTGGCGCAGCGGCCCGCGGGAGACCTCGACGGTCGCGCGCACCCGCTCACCTTCCCGCAGGTGTACCTCGACCCACCGGCACCAGGGCAGAAACTCGGGGTACGACTCCACGTCCGCCACGAGCGCGTACATCTCGCTCGCGCGGTAGGGAACGACGGTGGACCGCTGCACGTGATACACCCCTCGATTTTCCGGGAACCCGCCCCGGGGCTCAACCGGCAGTTCGCAGGGGGGCTGGTATACTCCGAGGTCAACCCGCCGGCGGTGGCCCGGCGCAGGGAGCGCGGAGCGCATGGGCGCAGCCAAACGACAGGACACCCCCAGCAGCACCATCGTGCTGAACCGCTTCGCGCGCCACGAATTCCACCTGGAGGACCGCTTCGAGGCGGGCATCGCACTCGAGGGCTGGGAGGTGAAAAGCCTGCGCGCGGGCCGGATCCAGATCAAGGACAGTTACGTGCTCCTGAAGGACGGCGAGGCCTCCCTCCTCGGCGCCTTGATCACCCCCCTGCCGACGGCTTCCACCCACATCCACCCCCAGCCCGACCGGACCCGCAAGCTCCTGTTGCACCGCTCCGAGCTCGACAAGCTCGTCGGCGCCGTCGAGCGCAAGGGGTACACCCTCGTGCCCACGGCGATGTACTGGAAGCAGGGCCGCGCCAAGATCGAGATCGCGCTTGCCCGCGGCAAGAAGGAGCACGACAAGCGCGCCACCGAAAAGGAGCGCGACTGGCAGCGAGAGAAGGCCGGGCTGATGAAGAAACCCCGCTAGGTGGGGGAAGGGTCCCTTCAGGCGGATGGGCTCCGCGCGTTCCCCTCCCCCACGCTTTCCCCGGAACCTGTGGGCGGATACACTGTCAGAGTCGATGTAACCCAGGGGGCGACCTGGTTTCGACGTGGGTTTCAAAGCCCCAGGTGCATGCCGAGGGAGCAGTCTTCCTCGTTAATCCGGCTGCAAACTTTAGCTGCCAACGACGACAGCTACGCCCTGGCCGCCTAAGGCTGGGCCTCTGACCGGAGCCGCGCCTGTGCGTCCGGAGACCGCTTCGGCGGTCGCTCAGGGGTAACCGCTCGCAGGATCGCGGCGAAGCCCGCCCGGGGCCGAGCCGTTAAAACCCTTACGGGCTCGCCGTCGTGCCGCCCTGCCCGTCGGGTGGTCGCCGGTCAAAGCTAATGACTGGGCTAAGCATGTAGAGCCGAAGGTAGAGAGCTTGCGGACGTGGGTTCGATTCCCACCGCCTCCACCA